>JAZDMF010000165.1:0-5608 GCA_043801235.1 Bacteroidota bacterium
AAATGAGTTCATTAAAAAGATTATAAATTTTAATAGAATAATTATTTTCACACAACATATTTTCTATTACTACATAATCATTTGTTGGATTTGGGTATATTTTTAGATTCATTTCTAAATAATTTTCATTTATACCTATAGAAGAAATTTTTTCTAAATATAGATTATCAATTTTTACAGCTGATGAGACAAATTCTATTCCCCAAATTTCAATTTCAGATATTATTGAAGTTGCTTTGAATATAGTATCATAACATTGCCATTGTGAAGAATAATTAATGAAAGGGGATAAAATGGAGTCGTATCCATTGTTAAAATAAAATTTAATACGTGTTGGTTCAAAATAATTATTGAAAGTTTCAAGTTTAGCACAATATTTTAACTGATAAATGGAATCTTTATCCAAAGATGAAACCAATATCGTTTTGCCAGCCTCATTCCATCCAAAGACAACATATGCTTTACCTGAATAAGCGGTATCATTATCCCAATTACAGGTTGGTATATCACCTTCAACTAATCTGTCAGGTGAACCATTAGCCACACTCCAACAATCAGGGCCATAAACTGTACCTACTGCGGTACAAGTGCTATCAATTCCATAAAACCATCCACCTGAAGAACTATCTGGTCCTAATTCAAAATCTCCATTGGGAATTAAGTTCTGCGCGTAACATGTAAAAATTGAAAATTGAAAAATAAAAAATGAAAAGAGAAGTAAAAGTTTTTTCATATAAGAGAAACTTTTTTCGACTGCTAATATAGTGAATGTTTTCATAGGTTTACGTTTTTGTCTATTTTTTTTTTTTGTATATATTTAATTTTATGTGTTTTGTCGTATTTATATTTTTTATATAGATATGTGTAGTTTTGTGTATCTATTAATAAAAAATCAGGTTCATATATTTTCCTTAAATAACGTTGCATTCATAATTTTTGTAAATATGCTTAAAGATACAAAAAAAATATCGGGTAATAAAAAAGTGCATCGTTAAAATATCGCTTATAAGTTTACTTTCACTATCGCCATATAAATTTCACAATAATCTCATTTACCGCAATTAAATTCATATTTGTTTCAATTTTATTAATTATCTATTAAATTTTATTCATTTTTTCTTGACTTATGTTAATTAATATATTAATTTTGCTGTGTCAAAACTTAATATTATGGCAAAATCACTCCCGATAACATGTCCGAGTTGTAATACAGGGCTTAAGGTAAAAAGCCTTCAGTGCGACAAATGCGGCACCAGCGTTGAAGGTCTTTTCGACCTGCCGCCTATTGCAAGCATCCCTGCCGATGATCAGCTGTTCGTTCTGCATTTTATTAAATGCAGCGGAAGCCTGAAAGATATGGCAAAACACCTGAACCTTAGCTACCCTACGGTTCGTAACATGCTTGATGAAATTATCGGCCGCATTACAAAAATTGAAAAAACCATTTCAAAATAATCATATTATGAAATTTTCGGTTTTCAATCCGTTCACACATATTGCAGGCATGAAGGCCTTTGCAATAGGCCTGCCCGTTATTCTTCTGAGTTCAGTTCTCGGGTATCTCAGTCACACTCATTTTGACGGCGTACTCGATGCGCACATGGCCGATTATGGAACCATATATTATTATATAGCCGAAGGCCTGATCGATTTTGCCTGCCTTCTTCTAATATTCTATATAGCAGGAATAATAATTTCAGGATTCCATTTCCGATTCATCGACCTGATGGGAACCATTGCTCTTACCCGTGCGCCCATGATTTTTATTCCCCTTGCTGCTTTTGCCTTTCCGCAGCAGAAAATTATGGATTACCTGAGTCACGCTTTCCTGAAAACAGGCGATACTGTTGCCCTTACCACTGCCGATTTTACAGGATTTATCATCAGTGTTCTTGTTATGATATTTGTCCTTATCTGGACTGTAGCCCTGCTGTTTAACGCATATAAAATTTGTGTAAATAAAAAAGGTGCAAAACTCATTGTAAGCTTTATCATTGCTTTACTCATTTCCGAAGTTGTTTCAAAAATTTTAATAATTCATTTTTTCCCTAACCCTTTACTAAATCAATTCCAATTAAGATGAAAAAAATTGCTTTTGCTTCATTCGTCCTTTTTCTTGCCATTCCCGCATTTTCGCAAAATGCAATAAACGGATACTGGCAGGGAGTTCTGAAATACAGCAGCAGCCAGGAATTTCATATTACTTTTAATATCCTGAAAAATGACAACGATTCTTTAACTGCAAAACTTAGTGTAACCGAACAGGGAGTGAAAGATCTCCCCATGGATAAAGCCTGGATGAACGACAGTCTCATCACTATAAAATCGCAGGTGGCCCACCTTACATACGAAGGAGTTTTCATCCCCGACAGCATGAAAATTAAAGGTCAATGGATACAGGGAAAAACAAAAATCCCGCTTGACCTGACACATACCGATACCATTAAAGTTGTGAAACATCCGCAGGAGCCGGTGAAGCCGTACCCTTATAAGGAGGAAGAAGTAACCTTTGAAAGCACGGGTGGAGTGAAGCTTGCAGGCACCCTGACCTATCCGTCAACGGGCGAAAATTTTCCTGCAGTGGTAATGGTCACAGGCTCAGGCCCACAGAACAGGGATGAAGAAATTCTCGGGCATAAGCCATTTCTTGTGATAGCTGATTATCTTACGCGCAACGGAATTGCAGTGTTACGATACGACGACAGAGGCGCAAATTCATCAACCGGCGATTATGCAAAAGCAACAACTCAGGATAATGCTGATGATGCAATGGCAGGAATAATTTTTCTGAAAACACAAAAACAAATAAATCCGAAAAAAATTGGCATTATCGGGCACAGTGAAGGCGGCATTGCTGCACCCATCTGTGCCGCTGAAAGCAAAGATGTTGCTTTCATTGTTATGCTTGCAGGCCCCGGCCTGAGCGGCGATCAGATACTTCTGCTTCAAAGCGAACTGATTGCAAAAACAGAAAAGATAAATGAGGACACGCTTAAAACAGAACTTGAAATTGCCCAAAAAATCTATAACATCATCAAAAAAGAAAAAGATGATAAAAAAGCTGCTGAAAAATTAAGGAAGCTGATGCTTGAGTCAGTCCCGGACAGCCTGAAAAAAGATCTGCAGACTTCAATGCAGATAAGCCGGCAGATAGCAACTATGACAAGTCCCTGGATGCGTTTCTTCATCACATTCGATCCGCAAACCAGTTTAAAAAAGACTAAGTGTCCGGTTCTTGCTCTTATCGGAGAAAAAGATCTTCAGGTTCCCGCTGAACAGAATATTCCTGCCATTGAAAAAGCACTGACCAAAGCAAAGAATAAGGATTTTACGGTAAAGCAAATGCCGGGGCTGAATCATTTGTTCCAGCATTGCGCTACAGGCTCACCAACAGAATATGCTAATATTGAAGAAACTTTTTCACCTGAGGTACTTGAAATGATGGCAAAATGGATACTTAAGAGATAATTTACAATTAACTAATTTTAATTTAAATTTGTTCTTTATTATAAACCTTAAACTCAAAAATATGGAAACAAATGATTTTTTTGAAAAACAGTATTTGAAACGGGGATGGATGTTCAAAGCCGGCATGATCGTAGTGATAATGGGGTTTATTTTGCTGGTCTTTGGCCTGATTATGCAGTTATACTTCGGAAAACCCTTTGGTTCAAAATCCCTCTCTGACACCCAGCTTATAATTTTTACCATTTTAATGCTATGCATAATTATTCCTATTCCCATCATGATGTACAAATCATCCCTGATTACAAAAATTGATAAATCGGGTATTTCATTGCGGTATCCGCCTTTTCAGAACAGATATTTGATTTTCCCGTTTTCGGAAATCAGTTCCTGCGAGGTCAGGCAGTATAATCCCATGAAGGAGTACGGAGGCTGGGGCGTTCGTTATAATTTCAAGACCAAAGAAAAAGCATATAATGTATGCGGAAATATGGGTATACAGCTTTATCTGAAAAACGGTAAAAAAGTTTTGATCGGCACACAAAAGCCGGATGAAGTAAAGGCAGCATTGAACAAATTGCGTTAACATTTTCCGCATTGCTCTAACCCTCCTTTTCTGCAAAAAGGATAATAATTTTTGTAATTTTACGCATCTTAAATTCCTTCCCATGAAAAAAACCAAATGGTATATTGCTATACCTGTGCTGATTTTAGTCGGTTTTCTTGTATGGTATTTCAGCGCCATCATAGCCTATATTCTGATCGCAGCGGTTTTGTCAATCATCGGCCAGCCGCTTGTAAAACTTCTTACAAATATTAAAATCGGCAAACGATCGTTTCCGCAAGCTCTGAGCGCATTAATCACTTTACTGGCAATGTATTTTGTGATTTTTTTTATATTCTGGCTGATAATCCCATTGATTGCTCATCAGGCTGATCTTTTATCAGGTGTAAATGTTGATGTGCTTTCAAAAAGTTTCAAAGAGCCTATACAATATCTTCAGGAAAACCTTCAAAGACTTAATCTCATAGCTCCTGATGAAAATATTGAACAGAGCATTTCCGCTCAACTTGTTTCCGTTATGGGCTTCACCCAGTTTTCAAATTTCATTAATTCCATTGTAGGGTTTGCTCAAAGTTTACTCGTAGGAATTTTTTCAGTAACTTTCATCACATTCTTTTTTCTGAAAGATGAAAAATTATTTTTTAAAATGATAATGACTGCAACACCCTATAATTATCATAGTGAAGTAAAACATGTGCTTTCTGAATGCAAGCGGTTGCTTACAAGATATTTTATCGGCCTTTGCATCGACATTACACTCATCATTTGCCTGTTGACTCTTGGCATGTGGTTGCTTGGCCTTGAAAATGCGCTGATGATAGGTGTTTTTGCAGGCATAATGAATATCATCCCTTATGTAGGACCTATTATCGGATGGGCAATAGGATTACTTCTTGGCCTTTCGGGAAATCTCGGAATGGATTTCAACACAGAAATGGTTCCGCTGATGCTGCAAATGACGGGTATATTTGTAACGATAAACCTTTTTGACGGCTTTGTTCTGCAGCCTGCCATTTATTCAAACAGCGTAAGGTCACATCCTCTTGAAATATTCCTGGTGATCCTGATGGCAGGCAGTATTGCAGGAATTCCGGGAATAATGCTCGCCATACCTTCATATACAGTTCTCAGAATTATAGCAAAAGAATTTTTCAATAAGTTTTATCTTGTAAAAAAACTCACAGAAAATATCGATAAATAAATTAATACCTGAATCCGGTGAAATTTTCTTACGGCGATTCATCATGTTTTATTTCGAAACTTACTATCGGGAAAATTCATAATGCACTGATAAATTATTCTTCACTTTATTTTTCTCAACTTCTAAAAAAACCCATCCATTGGGGATTGCCGGTAAGCGCATCCATTGAAGCAACAACACATTGCAACCTTCAGTGCCCTGAATGCCCGAGTGGGTTAAGAAAATTTACACGACCGACAGGAAGTATAACTCCTGAAAATTTTATAAAATATATCCATCCTCTTTCAAAGAAACTTTCTTACCTGATGATTTATTTCCAGGGTGAACCGTATATGAATAAAAACTTCTTTGATCTTGTGAAAATTTCAGTATCAAAA
>JAZDMF010000202.1:0-8352 GCA_043801235.1 Bacteroidota bacterium
GTACTCAACTCTTGAAATTAACAGGTATCCCTCCGGAATTTGCATAACACAAAATTGTTTTTTGCAAAGTTCTTTCGGATTTTTCTATTTTTACATTGTTGAAAAAATTAGTTATCAATAGGAGGCGGTGAATTGTAACAAAAAATGTAAAATTGATGATGTAAAAAGGAAAATGTAAAATTTAAAAACAAAACATCATTTTTCCAAATTACATATTCCATCATAAATTTTCCATAAAAAACATGCGCCAGTCTGGGGGATGGACCTTGCGCCACTTGCAGAGTGTTTTCCTTCTGAAATCTGCATTCGCCCGACATGCTTAGCTGGCAAGGCAGGTTAATCAGCAATAGTTAATAATGGTGATATAGTAAGTGAAAACCCAAGTCCTAAAGTCCCAGTCTTCAAGACCCAAGGCTTACGCTAAAAACCTCTTGGGATTTGGGACTTGGAATTTTGAATTTGGGGCTTTCTAAAGTAATTCGTCCTGTTGTTCTGTTTCTTTCATTTCAAGCCGGGTGTGCAGGTTTTCCCATTGCTTCATTTCTTCTTTCAGCAGCTTTTTATTTTTTTCGTACACAGCATAAAATTCCTTGTCAGCCAGAACATCCTTATATGTTTCAGGATTGACAAGCTTTTCATCGGTTTCTTTCACGAGTTTTTCCATCAGTGAAATTTTTTCTTCCGATTTTTCGATAAGGCTTTTAATTTTCCGGAGTTCTTTTTCAATGGCCCGTTTCTTCTCGTAATTTATTTTATTTTGTGTGATGTTGTTCTTTTTTTCTTTTTGCGATGTTACCTTTTTCGAAACCTCCAGCTGCCGCAGTGATTCCAGCTTTCTTGATTTCAGGAAATCATAAATATCGCCAAGGTATTCGCGTATCATATGATTTTTAAATTCAAAAACCCTGTTCGTCAATCCCTGCAGAAAATCCCTGTCGTGCGAAACCACTACGAGCGTACCGTCAAACTTCAGCAATGCCTGTTTCAATATGTCTTTCGATCGCATGTCGAGATGATTGGTGGGTTCATCAAGAACTAAAAAATTCACGGGACTTAAAATAAGTTTCGCAATAGCCAGCCTCGATTTTTCGCCGCCCGAGAGCACTTTTACTTTTTTATCAATATCGTCATTTTGAAAAAGGAACGATCCTAAAATAGCACGTATTCGTGGACGTATTTCACCAACAGCAGCATCGTCGATGGTTTCAAAAACTGTTTTGCCTGGATTCAGAAGGTCGGACTGATCCTGGGCATAATATCCTAATTTTACATTGAATCCCGGTGTCAAACTTCCTTCATGAGCAAGTTCGCCGATAATTATGCGCGACAAAGTTGTTTTACCTTCACCGTTTTTTCCGACAAAAGCAATTCGGTCGCCCTTCCCAATAATAAAATCGAGGCTTTTGAGAACATGAATATCACCGTAACTCTTTGAAATATTTTTTACTTCAACGGTCACTTTTCCTGAATGAGGTGCCGGTGGAAAACGGAAGTGTATGGATGAAGTATCTATTTCATCAATTTCTATTTTGTCCATTTTTACCAGCATTTTTATTCGCGACTGCACCTGCCTTGCTTTTGTGGCCTGATAGCGAAAACGGCTTATGAAACGTTCCGCATCGGCTATCTGTTTCTGCTGGTTGTTGTAAGCAGCCGCCTGATGCCCTATACGTTCCATGCGCATCAGTTCATAATCGGAATAAGATGCTTTGTAGTCGTAAATTTCTCCCAGCGAAATTTCAATGGTTCTTTTTGTAATGTTGTCCAGGAATGCCCTGTCGTGCGAAACAATGAGCACCGCCCCGTAATAACCTATCAGGAAATCTTCAAGCCATTGGATGGATTCAATATCGAGATGATTCGTAGGTTCATCAAGCAGGATCACATTGGGTTTTTGCAGCAATATTTTCGCCAGCTCCAGGCGCATCTGCCATCCGCCGCTGAACTCATTGACATGCCGTGATAAATCGCTCTGCGTAAAGCCCAGCCCGGATAATATTTTTTCCGTTTCGCCCTGCATATTATGGCCTCCCAGCATCTGAAACCTTTCATTGGCATCATTCAGCCTGCTGATAAAGCGAGAATACAATTCGGATTCATAATCGCTTCGATGGGCTATTTCAGAGGTTAGGTGTTTTATTTCAGCCTGCAGTTTCAGTGCTTCCGAAAACGATGACAGCGCCTCATCTAATAAATTTTTAGTATAGTGCGAAGCATAAATCTCCTGTGGAAGATATCCGATGGTTTGACCTGAAGGTATGACCACATTGCCTTTTTCCGGTTCCTGCAATCCGGCAATGATACGCATAAGCGTGGTTTTTCCCGCCCCGTTCTTTCCGACAAGCCCTATCCGGTCGCGGTCTGCGATTACAAACGAAACATCATCAAACAATGATGTTCCTGTAAAATGAATGGAAAGATTGTTAACTGAAATCATTTTATTTGTACCTGATGCAAAAATATTAAAATGATTAATATTAATGCCGCGAATGATTTTGGCATAAAAAAAAGAGATTTCCCGTCGGGAAATCTCTTTAGATTATTTAATAAAATGATTTATTTAATCACGCTGATTTTCTTTGATGTGAAACCAGCAGCAGTTTCAATCTGCAGATAGTATACCCCTTCAGCAAGAGATGAAGTGCTTATGACAGTGTTGTTGCTGTTGATGTTATAATTAAACACCAGTTGTCCGAATGCATTCATAAGTTTTATTCTTAAAATATTTTCACTTGAAAAAATATTTAAAACATCTTTTGCAGGATTCGGGAAAACGTTTACTGCAGTATTCACGGTTGTTTCTTCAATGCCAACTCCAGCAATGCCAGGAATTGCCAGAGCATCAATTTCAGCACCTCCCGGAAAAGCTCCTATCAATGTAGTTGAGCCGGTCAAAGTATTTACTGTTCTTAATTCACCGGAACTGGAAGTAACATTATAAGCTGCCATATAACAGGTTCCGTCGGGATGAAATTCCATCCCTTGAGCATAGCTGGCATCAAATCCAATTGCTCCTACCGATAATGCAGCGCCTGTTGTTTTATTAATGCTATAAAGTATATCGTCGGCAACATTAACAGAATAAATTATACCTGTTATGCCATTACATGCCAGATTAATAAATGTAGATCCGCTTATTCCCATGCTGCCTATTAATGTTGCTGCCCCGGTTGGGATGTTTATGGTATATAAACTGGTTCCGTCAGTACCAAAGAGAGTATCGGTAGTCTGGTCGTATGTGAGTCCGTTGATAGCATTTCCTAAAGGACCAATTACGGTTCTTGCTCCTGTCAGAGTGTCAATTTCAATAAAGTTATTATCACTGTATACTGCACCGTACCAATGATTGTTTGCCCAGGTTCCACCGGAAACGAAATTCAGCGTGGACTGATCTGCCAATGAAATAATCGTTGCGGGGTTATCAAGGTCGACTATTGCAGGACCTGCTGGTAAAGCTGCACTTGGATCGTAAGCAATATAACAATATGCTTTGTTTGCAATATCAATAATAGTTATTGTTTTTACTATGGTGTCATTGGAAGTATTTGCATCACCGCCGGGTAAGGTTGTATATAAAGTAGCCGTGTACGTGCCAACCGTAGGATTCCAATTAGGTGTAAATGTAACTTGCTGACTTACGCCGGGGGCAAGACTTGTAATGGTCTGTGTAGATGTATATGCTCCGGGGGTGATTAAAAGGGTAGCCGTAAAAGTTTGGGTTAAAGTGCCAAAATTCTTTACAGTTCCTTTTGGAATGATTGTTCCCGGAAGTCCATTGGAAATATCAATACTTACCGATCCTACATCATTTGGCTGTGGCTGACAGATGTTGGTTATAGTTGCAGAAGTGGTGAAAGATCCCGGTATTATGCCAAAAGATATTCCATCCCACTGTATTTCATATGTCCCGTTACCATATGCACAGCAGATTCCGTCACCCCACGAATCATAAATATTGAAAGTAAAGCAGTCTGATGAAAGAACGCAGACGCTTGTAGAATATAAGGTGCTATTACCATAAGGTCCGCCTGATGCAATAACAAGTGATGTGCTATTATTGATGAGTTCCCAGGTTGTTTCACTTCCGTAACTGTCAGTCAGAATATTTACGGTTATGGATGCATCGGCGCTCATTACAGTTTTTGTTGTTGTGTCATTTGCATTATCCAGGTCACCGGCAACGCTAGTATATGCTTTTATTACATAAGCACCAACAGCAGACAGATCTTCCGTGGAAGTAAAGGTGTATAATAATGTGCCGAATGGAATAAGTGTGTCAGAAATAGTTTCAGTAACTACTATACCTGAGTTTATCTGATAAGAAACATCAAAATTCCATATCGAATCAGTACCGAAGCTCATGATTGATACTATAATATTTTCAGCGGCAGAAAGAACGCAGGTAGTATCATTCGACGGTGCAATTATTGAAACAACACCGGCATCAACAGCATTCTGTGTGAAAAGGCCAGGAATTGCCATCGCATCAATTTCAGCACCACCGGGGAAAGCTCCTACCAATGTAGTTGCACCCGTTGTAGTATTTACTGTTCTTAATTCACCAGAACCGGCAGTAGCATTGTAAGCTGCCATATAGCAGGCTCCGTCGGGATGGAATTCCATACCCTGGGCATAGCTGGCATCAAATCCGATTGCTCCTACTGCTGTGGCAGCACCTGTTGTTTTATTAATTCTATAAACGATATCGTCAGCAATATTAACAGCATAAATGATACCTGTTGTGCTGTTGCAAGCCAGATTGATAAAAGTAGATCCGCTTACTCCCATGCTACCTACTAATGTTGCTGCCCCTGTTGAGGTGTTTATCGTATAAAGACTGGTTCCGTCAGTACCATAAAGCGTACTGGTAATCTGGTCGTATGAAAGCCCGTAGATACCAACTCCCAAAGGACCAATAACGGTTCTTGCTCCTGAGATTGTGTCGATTTCAACCAGGTTATTATCAGTGTAAACTGCAGCATACCAATGATTGTTTGCCCATGCTCCGCCGGAAAGGAAATTCTGACCGGTTTGATCTGCTAATGAAATGATCGTTGCAGGGTTGTTAAGGTCGATGATTGCAGGACCTTCCGGTAAAACTGCACTTGGATCGTAAGCAATATAACCATAAGCTTTTTTCATGTCCTGAACTGAAATGGCCTTTGTAAGGGTGTCGTTGTTCAGATCCATATCATTTGCGAGTTGCGTGTACACTTCAACAGTGTAAGCGCCAACAACAGCATTCCATGGATCGAATGTGACCTGTTGTGTGGCACCAGGCGCAAGGGTGGTAACAGTTTTTGTTGATGTGTATACATCAATATTCATGGTTACATCAAATGTAACTGAAATCGAACCTGTATTTTCAAAAGTGGCAAGAGGATTTATAGTGCCTGGAATATTTACAGGAAGCATGTCGATGCTCAAGGATGCGGCATCAAAATTATTATACACACTGGTTATTAGCGTGTCATTAATTAAATTGCCATCGGAAGGATATGAGGTATAAATTACAACATCATAAATATGAGCATAGGTAGAGAAATCCCATGTTTGTGAGAAAGTATAATTAGCGATCGATAAAGCAGGAATTGTAGTGAAAATTGTATCTTGAATAGGTGTTCCGCCATCAACAATACAAGTAATTGGGATTGAATCGTGGTCAATAGAATCAAGATTGGCAACAGCTACTGTAATTGGGTCAGCAATAGTAAGCAAATCCGATGGAGTTGGATATACTAGACTTATTGGACTGATATCATTAGGGTAGATTACTGTGCTGCCGAAAGAGAATAAATCGAGAGCAAAATAGGCACCGTTGTTATAATTATCAGCAACCCTTTCTCTGAATGCTACATAAATCTGTTGTCCTGCGTAAGGAGCAAGGCTGTATGAAAGTTTGTGCCATGATGACATTGGAGTAAGGTCAATAGTATCTATCAGATCAATCTGAGTAGTGAAATCGGCAGTTGAGTTGCCTGTTGTTGAAATTCTTATCTCAAGAGTATCAATATAGGCGCCGAAGAACCACAGATAGAATGAAAGGCTGTCACTGGCAGTTACAGAAATCTGTGGAGAAATAAGCCATTGGTCATTGGAAGTAGCGCCACCGGTAGTCCATGTGCAATATGCCACAAAACCGCCGCCGCCTGGAGGTACACTTTGTGTGCCGCCATTCCATCCATCAAGAGGAGTAGTGCCGTCTGCACACTGTGCCCAGCCTGTACCACCGTCAGGATTTTGTTTTGTCCAACCTGTGGGAGGAAAAGTACCCTCAAAACTTTCAGTAGTAACAGATCGGATTTCCTTGTTAGCTAAGACATTGAAATTTGACGGACTGTGTGCTGTTTTATTGTTTGGATTTTTCTTTGTAGCTGCCATTTTGGGAGCTTTGCCATACAGGGCATTTTGTTTTTTCTGAGCCATCCCGCCAAACCCAAGCAGAAGAGCCAAACCAATAAGTAATGTAATTTTCTTCATTGTTTTATTTGATTTTGATTAGATTTTTTTTAAAATGTGCGGCAAAATTAATAATAATCCGCTTAAAAAACATGAAAATTCCAAATTAAAATGATTTTACCAGTATTTTTGACTCCATCATATCGAGCATTGCATATTTAACTCCCTCGCGTCCAAGCCCCGATTCCTTTATCCCTCCGTAAGGCATATGGTCTACCCTGAAAAGAGAAACATCATTATGAATTACCCCTCCAGCATGAATATTTTTGAAAGAATAATTCATTTCATCAATATTATTTGTGAAAACGCCTGCCTGCAGACCGTAAATGCTGTCGTTCACTTTGTCAACGGCTTCTTCAAATGTGTTGAAAGAATCGAGAGTTACAACAGGTCCGAATATTTCACGGCAGGAAACTTTCATGTTGTTATTTGTGCCCGATAAAACCGTGGGCTCATAAAATGATTTGTTGCGTTTTCCGCCGCACAGCAGTTGTGCACCCTGCGAAACGGCCTCATTCACCCATTGTTCCACGCGAAGAGCATTTTCTTCATCAATCATGGATGTGATATCAGTATCCATGTCATTAGGAGGACCGGCTTTTAATGTATTGATGCCTGCAATAAATTTTTCGGTGAACTTTTTCATGATTTCTTTTGCGACAAAAATGCGCTGTGTGTGAATGCATACCTGTCCGGCATAAGCAAAGCCCCCGACGATGCAACGTTTTACGGCATGATCAATATCAGCGGAAGCAGCTATTATAACACCTGCATTGCCTCCGAGTTCAAGCACCACTTTTTTCCTGCCTGCATCGTTTTTCATTTTCCAGCCTGCTTCTGGCGAACCGGTGAAGGTGAGAAGTTTAAACCTTTCATCAGTTACTAATTGGTTTCCTGCAATCCTGTCCATTGGAAGAATAGAAACTGCCCCTTTAGGCAAAGCTGTGCGATCAATGATTTGAGCCAGCTCAAGTGTTGATAAAGGCGTTGACCGTGCAGGTTTTAAAATAATCGGACAACCTGCGGCAATAGCCGGAGCTATTTTATGAACCGCTAGGTTCAGGGGAAAATTGAAAGGAGAAATTCCTGATACTAATCCAACCGGAAAATATTTCACAAGACCTTCCCGTCCGTTTCCTGTGGGTTCCCAGTCGAGGCGCATGTATTCCATTGCAGGACGTTTGGCTTCTTCAGCAGCAACGATGAATGTGCTGACTGCACGCTGAATCTCGGCAACAGCATATTTCATCGGCTTTGCAGCCTCCATGGCAAGGATTTCTGCAAGTTCGGTTTTTCTTTCTTTTATTTGTGCTGCAATCTGCATAAGTATTTCATAGCGGGTGTAAGCAGGCATATCCGCCATTTCTTTTTCAACAGCCATAGCTTTCATTATGCTGTTCTCAAGAATTTCCTTATCAGCAAGATATGTAAAAGCAATCTGCGAATTATCATAAGGATTATTCACTGAAATTTTTTCGGCAGATACAATGAATTCACCTCCTGCGTATATTTTATATTCTTTCATGACATCATTTTTTACAAAAATACAAATTTTAAAAAAAGAAATTTTTTCATAAAAGCTTATTAATTTTTCAGTTTAATACAGCGACTCTATGGGTCGGAAGGGAATAAAAAAATCATTTTGATACCTTGATGCCTTGCCTCGGGGTAGTTCATTTTATTTCAGGAACAAAAAAGGAATAAGCAGTCACATTTCGATAAACTCAATATGACAAAAAATATCCAAATGAAAAGGATATATAACCTGATTAATTCACAAAGTTAAAAAATGCTTTTCTTTTTTGCTTCACTGAAGTGTTTTTTATTTTCCTGCAACAATTTCTTGTATTTTTTTTTGATTACCTCAATCCATTGCCTCAATTATCTTCGCAA
>JAZDMF010000420.1:0-16039 GCA_043801235.1 Bacteroidota bacterium
ACATCAAAATATAAAAAAGCAGATTCTATTTTCAAGAAAGACAGCAGTTATATTATTACCGTACAGAGAATAAATCCCGGTTCGTTTTTTTATGCAGAAAAAAAAGATATCATGGAAACCGGATCGCCTGCGCCGTTTGGATTCAAGGGAGAAGCATTGGTCAGGTATTACGCCAATAATAAAAAACATTACTGCACCATAGAAAGCTTTAAAACTGTGCCCTGCCCGAAATATCCATAGTGAATAAAACAGGTCTTATGAAAACTAAATTATTTACAGTACTTGTATTAATTCTATTTTCAGTTCATACTGCTGCCCAGCAAAAAAACAGATATTTCAAAGCTGATTCCGCAACACTTATGCAATGGCATGGTGGCGCCTCTGATGCACCAAGCGGTACCAGTTATACTTTTTACCTGGCATTTAAAAAAGACTGCATGATCAAATTTGATTCTGTATGGATCGGTACTGAAAAGTCACTCCCTGTATTCATGATCACAACATCGGGGTATAAAGGAATTGATTCGATATTCAAAAAGGACAGCACCTACATTCTGTATGTTCAGATTTACAATCCCGGATCATTTATTTATTTTGAAAAAAAAGATGAACAGGAAAATAGTTCTCCAACGCCAGTTAAATATGATGGAGCAGCTTTAATCAGGTTTTATGTTAACGGAAAAAAACATTATTGTTCTGTAGGAAGCTTTCATACATTACCATCTCCTCAATATCCGTAATTATCCTACTAGTGCTATGTCAATTATCAAATGACGCTTTATAAATATCCAATAACCAACATCGAATGTCCAATTTCCAATTTAATTACTTCATCATTCATTATTGGATGTTGGATATTCGAAATTATTTTTTAAAACTATTTTACAATTGACATAACACTAGCTTCAAAGATATAAGACAAACCTTTTTACCTGCCTGTTTTCTACTGTACGATAATATATTTTTTTCAGAAAAGAAAAATATTCTTTGATCTGCTTTTCAGTTTTCCTGTAAGTTTCTTTCACTTCTTTTGATTCAGAAGAAATGATTCTTTTCAACGTTATCTCATGTTTTCTTCCGGATGATATTAAAAATAAATTTAACAGGCCATATCCCCGGCATTCTTCAAGGCAGAGAGCAGATTATATGTTCCCTTGATTACAATTTTACTTTCAATAAAGTCAAAATCTTCAGGCAGGGTTATTTCAGTATAACCATTGTCAGAAACACCTTTTTCAACTTCAATCAGTTCGAACAGAGTCACAAATTTATCACCTTCTTTCTTTCTTTCCGAGAAAATAAAAATATAGTTTTTATCTTCAAACGATAGTATTGCTTCATCCGGCAAAGCGGTAACAGAATCATTCTGTGTTTCGATTATTGCATTTATATACATGCCGGGTAATAAGTTCTCATTTTCTTTGTCGACCGTTGCATAAACTTTGATTGTTTTATCATCATTAATTGCTTTGCCTACCTGATAGATCAAGGCACTCATTTTATTGTCGGATGAAGCCGGAAGACTAAAACTGATTTTCTGCCCTATGGAAACTTTGTCAATATCCTTTTCAAATACTGTCAGCTCCAGCGTCAAATTTTGAGTATTTACAATTTCAACAATAACATCCGTTGGGTTTACGTATTTTCCGACATTCACATTCACTGTTTTCACGTAACCGCTGATTGGCGACAGAACAGAAATTGTTGTTGACATTTTTTCAACCTCCAGCTTCTTTGCATCAATACCAATAAGTTTTAATTTCTGTTCAAGCGCATAAACAGTTGATTGCAGGCTTTTATATTCTGACATAGCCAGCTGATATGTTTTTGCAGAGTTTACATTTTCGTTATACAGATCTTTTTGCCTGTAGTATTCTGTTTCGGCGTAATCGAGTTTACTTTTACTTTCAAGATAATTTTGCTGCAATTCAATAAATTCTGGGTTTTCAATAACTGCAATAACCTGACCTGAATAAACAGGGCTGCCCTGAACCAAAGCAGTAGTCTTTATGTACCCACCCATGATAGCAGAGACAGACACAAGGTTTTGAGGAGAAACATTTACAAGACCGTTTACTTTTAGCTCACTGCTGAGAACTTTTTGCTCAACTGTGCCAAGTACAATATCAGCCGCCTTATATTGAGCATCGTTCATTTCAACTGTATTCGGAGGAAGTACTTCGTGCTCCCCTTCACTTTCTGTTGCTTCATTTTTACTGTTACAACTTATTGCAAACAATGCTGAAGCAACGATTATCAAAAACATTTTTGTTCTCATTTTATTTTTATTTACAAAGTTCATTATTCAACGATTTGGAATTAATTTCATTTTCCTATTATCTTGTCAATGGCAATAACTGACTGGTTATATTCACTCAGCGACAGCAAATAATTTGATTTTATTTCCAAAGCCTTTTCGAGGTTCAGAACATATTCAACATAATCAATATCGCCAGCCACATAGCTTTTACCCGATTGCTGAATAATCAAATCGGCTTGCTGCAAAGCAGTGTTTTCGTAATAATCGAGGCTGGTTTTATATTTCAGATATTCCTGCAAAAGGATTTGAAATTCGCTTTGAACAGTTGTTTTGTAATATTCAAAATTATTTTGTGCAATCTGTTCATTGATTTTAGAAGCCTGAATTTTTGATGATTGAGAAAAGAACAACAGCGGAATGGAAACACCAACCTGAACCCCGGTAAAACGGAAGCCGGAACTCAGGTCATTGTTTGACTGATTAAAATACCCGACAGAAAATTCAGGCATTAAATTCGATTTTTCAACCTGCGTTTCCCGTTTACTGATTTCGATTTGCTGTTTCATGATGGCAAGAGAAGGACTGCCTGAAATAACCGAACTGTCGGCAACAAAAACGAAATCTATTTTCTTAAGCGAAGTATCTGCAATATTAACTAATTCTTTATCGTTAAGAAGAGCCTGCAGTTTCTGTTGATAAATTAAAATATCAGATTTTGCTCGACTGATAAGGGTTTTTACGTACATTGAGCGGGTTTGTGCAGTTACTTTTTCGAGCAACGGGCTTTCTCCTTTAAGTGTTTTAAGTTCAGCGGCTTTAAGAAAATTTGTATAAAGCGAGTCCTGATAAACAAGCAATTTAAGTTTGGAATAACTGTAAGCAAGCTGAAAATAAACAGATTTAACATTGCTTATAATTTCAGTTTCAGATAGAGACAATCCATATTCAGCTTCTTTCACATATGCATCAGCCAGTTTGGATCGGCCCATATTCATGAAAAATGAAGGGATGGTCTGAGAAATGGTAATGTTATTGTCCCTTGAAAAAGAATTAGTCTGACCGTATTCATAATCAAAATTGGTTTTTTCAAATTCCCAGACAGAAGTTTTAAGCTTTTTCTGATAATCTAGCTGAAGAGCGGCTGATTCAATATACCCATTGTTATCAATGGCTTGCTGTATGGCCTGATCAAGGGTATAAATTTTTAGGGGATTGTTTTGCGCCTGCGTTTTACTGAATAAACCCAAACCGGAAAATCCAAAAAAGAATACTGCAAGTAAAATTGTTTTTGCGGCAGGAGTAATTTTTGTTTTTTTTCTGCCTGAAAAAAGAACATACAATACAGGAAGCACAATCAGAGTTAAAATTGTTGCAGAGATCAAACCTCCGATCACTACTGTTGCCAGGGGTTTTTGAACTTCAGCTCCAGCTGATGACGAAAGTGCCATTGGAAGAAAACCCATGGAAGCCACGGCAGCTGTCATTATTACAGGTCGTAAACGGGATTTTATTCCTTTCCTCACACGTTCATAAATATCCTCGATGCCTTCCTCTTTTTCGAGGCGGTTAAACTCAGCAATTAATACAATACCATTAAGAACTGCCACACCAAACAAGGCAATAAAGCCAACCCCTGCTGAGATGCTGAAATTCATATCGCGAACATAAAGTGCAACGACTCCGCCAATCATTGATAAAGGAACCGCTGAATAAATGAGCATTGTTTGTTTCACAGATTTAAATGTAAAAAAGAGCAAAATAAAAATCAGCAATAATGCGACAGGCACAGCTATCGCCAGTCTTTTATTTGCTGCCACCAGGTTTTCGAACTGGCCACCATAAGTGATAAAGTAACCCGGAGAGCGTTTAAGGTTATCATCTATTTTCTTGCTGATTTCTTCGATAATCGACTGAACATCTCGGTTACGAACATTAAAACCAACAGTGATACGGCGTTTGGTACTTTCGCGGGAAACCTGCGCCGTCCCAGTTTTTATTTCAACAGAGGCAAGCTGGTCAAGCGTTATTTGATTGCCGTTTGGTAAAGGAACATACAGGCCTTTAATAAACTCAATATCATCCCTGAAATTTTTATTAAAACGCACTACCAGATCAAAACGTTTTTCCTCATCATATACGATACCTGCTGTACTACCGGCAAATGCAGTTTTCAGCAGCAGGTTGATATCCTGAATGTTTAATCCGTACTGAGCGATTTTTTTTCTGTCGTAAATAATCTGAACCTGCCCTGAACCTGTCACCTTTTCTACTGTTATATCTTCAACACCTTCAACATCGGCTATAAGCTTTTCGACTTCTTCAGCTTTTGAAGCAAGTGTATCGAGATTATCACCAAAAATTTTCACTGCCACATCCTGCTTAGAGCCCGTCATTAATTCATTAAAGCGCATCTGAATGGGTTGCTGAAGCGTAAATACCACGCCTTTTAGTACTGACAATTCTTCCTCCATTTTTTCCATCATTTCAACACGCGTAGAAGCGCTTGTCCATTCTTCCTTATCTTTCATCACAATGATGTAATCGCCGGTTTCCATTGGGGTAGGATCGGTTGGAATTTCACCTGTTCCAATTTTGCACACTATATGTTCAATTTCAGGAAACTTTGTCATTAATATCTTATTGGCTTTCTCAACTGTTTCAATTGTAT
Source organism: Bacteroidota bacterium (assembly GCA_043801235.1). Lineage (GTDB taxonomy): Bacteria > Bacteroidota > Bacteroidia > Bacteroidales > CG2-30-32-10 > DAOQAK01. The sequence goes on from JAZDMF010000420.1 coordinate 4,929, forward strand.
TTGATAATGATCCTCCTTGTAATGTCATTACCCCAGCGGCCAGGTCTCCTTCTTCCAATGTTGGGATAAATTCACCTCCAAGAGAATTAAATAAAAAGATGCTGGAAACAAAAAGGGCTGCCGAAATAACAACTACAGAGACCTTATGTTTTAACGAAATATTTAAAAACGGATCAAATGCCTTATGAAGCAACTTCATGATCTTATCGGAAAAATTTGGTTTGTAGGAGGTTTTCCTGCTTAAAAATAATGCCGATGCCACAGGAACATAAGTAAGAGAAAGGATAAGTGCACCGAGTATCGCAAAGCTTACAGTTTCGGCCATAGGCCTGAACATTTTACCTTCAATACCAACCAAAGCAAGAATAGGTATATAAACTATCAATATTATAATTTGCCCGAATGTCGCTGAGTTCATCATTCTTTTTGCAGAGTTGAATACTTCACCATCCATTTGCTGCCTGGATAGAATTTTTATTCCGGCATGATGCGTCCTGCTTTGTGTAATGCGGTACACCACGCTTTCCACGATGATGACTGCACCATCAACTATTAAACCAAAGTCAATGGCGCCCAAACTCATTAAATTTCCTGAAACTCCAAAGAGGTTCATCAGTGAAATAGCAAAAAGCATTGACAGCGGAATGACAGAGGCGACAATGAGCCCTGCTCTTAGATTTCCAAGCAAGAGTACCAGTATAAAAATTACAATCAAACCTCCTTCAATAAGATTTTTTGAAACTGTACCCACTGCGCGGTCCACCAATTCTGTGCGATCGTAGAAAGCTTCAATCTCAACTCCTTCTGGTAATGATTTTTTTATAAGTTCTATCCTTTCTTTTACGCCATCAATCACTTCCGAAGCATTCTTGCCTTTGAGCATCATAACTACTCCGCCAACAGCTTCACCTATGGTATCCACAATGAAAGCACCGTATCGCGGGGCACTTCCCAACTGCACTGTGGCCACGTCGCTGATCAGAACAGGCAAACCGCCTTCTGTATTTTTGACAACAATATTTTCGATATCCTCAATGGATGTTACAAGGCCAATGCCCCTGATAAAGTATGCCTGCGGCTTTTTATCAATATATGCACTGCCGGTATTCTCATTATTATTTTCAAGCGCATCAAAAATATCAGTCAGGGTTATTTCCATTGCTTTTAACTGGTCCGGATTTACAGACACTTCGTATTGCTGAAGATAACCACCATAGCTGTTCACATCAGCCACTCCGGGAGTACCTAACATTTCACGACGGACAATCCAATCCTGTATGGTACGCAATTTCATTACATCGTATTTGCCCTCATAGCCGGGTTTAACATGCAGCACATACTGGTATATTTCACTCAGGCCTGTTGAAATAGGAGCTAATTGGGGTGTTGTCATGCCTTCCGGAATTAATTCCTCCGCTTCTTTCAGTCGTTCTGAAATCTGTTGTCGAGCCCAGTACATATCCACCTTATCCTTAAAAACAACAGTGACTACTGACAATCCAAGCCTGGAAATAGAACGAAGTTCAATCTGGTCGGGAATGTTGGCAACAGATATTTCAATAGGAGCAGTAATAAATTGTTCCACTTCGTTGGCTGCAAGGGTGGGTGCAACGGAAATTATCTGTACCTGGTTATTTGTGATGTCGGGAACAGCATCAATAGGCAGCCTGATGAGGGAATAAATACCCCATACAATCAATGCCAGGATAAATAACCCGATGATGATTTTATTGTTGATCGAAAATTTAATGATCTTCTCTATCATAACCCATTTTTAAAAAATTCAAAAAATAAAATGACTAAAAATCAAGTTGTTTGGAATAGCAAAATAAACACAGGTTGTGTCACATAATATTTATTACGGACACAAAAAACAACCTGAATGGGATATGATTAAATTTTGGGAGGCTGCCAGATAGAACAGAAATATTCAGAAGTTGCTTCCTGATAGAAACTCCGTATTGAATTTATCAGCATATCGGTAGGTCTTGACAAATTCTCAGCAATAATAACAATTACTGAAGTATTGCAACAGTTACAAATGCAAAAAGGAGAGCATCTATCATTATCATTTTCGTCTTCGCAATGCCCGTTAGAATAGTTATGCGTATGTGAAATAGTACAAGAATCTGTGTCACAAACTGGCTCAATACTGTCAACACAGGGAATTGTTGTCAGAATTAAAATGTAAACACTTAATAAGATTGAAATAATCTTCATCCCTGCAAAAATAGGAAATAATAAAATATTAAAAAACTAAATTTGTTAATAATCTGTTAATGATTTTGAGGGTGTTGAATGTAAATTGTATTTCAATATTGAACCCATTCATAGTTCATACCTGCATTTACACACCATGTATTATTTACATTAGGCCCTTTCAGTGTCTTTATGTAAATATTGGTTTTTTGTTGAAAGGTAACTATTTTTTCAAAGACGCAAAATATTTTTTAATCCGCTCTTCCATTTTCCTGCGGGCTTCTTTCACTTCTTTTGACTTGGGAGAAGTGATCCTGTTCAGCGCTGTTCTTAACTTTCTGCCCGACGATTGTCCGATGGAGCTTCTTACTTTATCAGTAAGTTCATCACCGGCGCTTACCAGAGCCATGGCAAGAACTTTAAGATCATAATCCCCGAAAATAAGTTTCATTGCAGGTTTGGCAATTGATGACAGTAATTTCAATTCATTGCCGCGAACTTTCACTTCTTTTCTTTTGGCAGTTTTCTTTGAAGTTATTGATTTTACTGATGATTTAGATTTTTTCGTAACAGGTTTTTTTATTACGCTTTTCTTTTCAATCTGTTTTTCTTTATTTGTTTTCTTATCATGAAGAACTTCTTTTTTTAGTTCTTCGATGATAGCCATCACATCCTTTTTCTCTTCATGGGCAGTATGAATTACTCTGGTATCAGGACATATTTCATTGATTCGGATCAAAAAATCAGAAAGAATATTCATGAAGTTGATGAAGGCTTCATAAGGTGTATTATAAGGATTAAAATATTTATGCACATCGCCATCAGAAAACCATTTGGTGCACATATAATAGAAGTGGTCGCTTGTCTGGAGGTATTTCCAGTCGCGTAAAATATTTTCATCTTTGCAGCGGTATACTTTTTCCTCCAGTTCATACAGGCGGTTAAAGGCATCGTCCTGCAGGTCGTTCCCAAGCCATGCAGTCAGATCGCGTTCTTCATCAGCCCATGAAATAGGATATTGAACATGAACCGGAGAAACAGGCTGCAACAATTCTGAAAGTTCAGAAGGAGTATGAAATTTAAAAGTTGAGTTAGAAAAAACCCGTGCAGGCAATGCTTTTAAAAAATCAAAAATTCCAGTTTCTGGCCATTGGTGCTCACCAAAAGTTTCGTAATCCATAAATAGATTTACACATTCCTCCCTGCCGTCAATGTTGTTCAGCCAGTCAACATATTTCTCAGTGGTAACGGGCCATTCGCTCCATGATGTTTGTGAAAAACGAAAAGCTATATCATCGCTTAACCTGAAATTTTTAAGTAAGAGTTTAAGCTTCGGATTGACGGAATTGTAATACATGTAATTCGGACTTTTCCATCCCAGCATATGTTTGGCACCTTCAGTAAGCATGGTTTTAAAACCCATTTCTGCAACCATTTCCCCGATACTGTCTGAATAAATAAGCTCTGTATTGCGGAATGTTGTAGGCTTACGTCCGAAAAGTCTTTCTATTTTGACAGAATGTTCATCCACCTGTCTGATAAATTCATCTTTGCTTTTCAATGCGCTTAATGAATGTGAGTATGTTTCAGCAAGAAATTCAACACAACCTGTTTCTGCCAAACGCTGAAAACTTTCCAGAACATCCGGAGTGTACATTTCAAATTGATCCAACGCGGTACCGCTTATAGAATAACTTACTTTAAAAGAAGAACCGAATTCTTTTATCAGGTTAAGAATAATATTGTTGGCCGGAATATAGCATTTATCTGCTACTCTGCGTAGTATATAACGATTTGCGTAGTCATCGTAATAGTGGTGGTTCACGCCAATATCAAAGAACCGGTACGTCCTAAGCCTGAATGGCTGGTGAACCTGGAAATAAAAACAAATTGCTTTCATTATATATATGGTTTGAACATTTGAACAATCGAACAATCGAACATTCGAATAATCGAATTCATCTGCCTGTTAACTTATCAAATTGTTTACTTATACACTTTGAACTTTGAACATTTGAACAATCGAACAATCGAACATTCGAATAATCTAACTTGTCTTCTTGTCTACTTATTTACTTGTCTACTTATTCAACATCATTTCGTAAACGTACTTCACTCTCATGGCTGAATTGTCCCACTTCATATTATCAACCTCTTCCTTTCCATATTTCATGAACATTTTGCTAATGGCATCATAATGCAACAGTCCGTATACGGCATCCGAGAGCGCATCAATATCCCAGAAATCGACTTTCATAGCATAGCGTAAGACTTCAGCAACGCCCGATTGTTTTGAAATAACAACAGGAACGCTGCTTCGCATAGCTTCAAGCGGCGATATTCCAAAAGGCTCTGAAACAGAAGGCATCACGTACACATCGCTCATAGCAAACATCCTGTCGACATCATCTCCTTTGAGAAATCCCGTAAAATGAAATTTTGTGGAAATACGAAGCTGTGCTACACGTTTAATCATTCTGTTCAGCATATCGCCCTGCCCTGCCATAACAAAACGCACATTGCCGTCCTTCTGAAGCACTTTATTAGCAGCTTCCACGAAATAATCAGGGCCTTTCTGAAAAGTAACACGGCCAAGGAATGTAACCACTTTTTCCTTCACTTGTTTTTTTGCATCAAGTACTGCAGGATTCAACGGCGCATCAACGGCATTATGAACAGTAACAACTTTATCAGGATGTATTCCGTAGCGGTCAATAACAATCTGCCTTGTAAGGTTACTGACAGTGATGACCATGTCGGCAGCTTCCATACCTTTACGTTCAATATCATAAACATTCGGATTGATGTTTTCACCGGAACGGTCAAATTCGGTGGCATGAACATGAACAACCAAAGGTTTCCCGCTGATATTCTTTGCCGCAATCCCTGCTGGATAAGTAAGCCAGTCGTGCGCATGAATCACATCAAAAACATTTGTTGCTGCAAGTGTGGAAGCAACCAAAGCATAGCGCGTTACTTCCTGCATAAGGTCCTTGCCGTATTTCCCGCTGAAAACAAATCGGTTTGAAAAAACAGATTGGTCAAAGTCAGAACGGTCAAAAATATTTTGTGAAATGATATTTTCAAATTCTTCAGGCGATACATAAGGAATAAGGTTGGAGCCTATTTCCATATAGGTAATCTGCTTCCAGTATTCCTGATAAATTGTATTGGTAATATCAATATTAACATCGCTTGCATTAATAATCCTGACCGCTTCCTGACTTTCGTCGCCATAAGCTTTAGGCACAACAAAAAGAACTTCCACGCCCTGCTTCAGCAATGCCTTTGTCAATCCAAAGCATGCCGTTCCCAGCCCACCTGTTATGTGAGGAGGAAATTCCCAGCCGAACATCAGTACCCGCATTTTATTCAAAAATTTTGTTTGTCGTTTGACGTTTGTTGTAAAAAAAAATACTCTATTCCCATCGAGAAGTAACAACAAACAAAGTACTACGAACAACAAACATTTTAATTACAAACTATTTTTATACTTTTCAATCAGCTTCCGCATTCTTAAAATTTCGGCCACGCTCCATGCCTGTGAAATAGCGCCCCCGGCTTTGTGAGGAGGATCGCCATCGTACACTTCAGAAATTGTTCCTATGCAGTGCTCTTTCATAGCGGAATCAAAACCATCATATAAAGTTTGGATGAAAGATAATCCGCCTTTACCATGAATTTTCAGGAAGCCTTCGGCAAAGTGTCCGAGCAGCCAGGGCCAAACAGTTCCCTGATGATAAGCCAGGTCGCGTTCCGTTTGATTTCCGTAATACTGCCCTTTATAATCAGGATGCTTAGGCGTTATGGTCCTTAATCCGCGGGGTGTTAAAAGATCCTGCTGGATTTTTTCGAGTATCAGCTGGCGAATCTTTTCACTTAAAGGAACGTAAGGAAGTGATGTGGCAAAAACCATATTGGGCCTCACTGTCCAGTCTTTATAATCGCCGTTCACATAATCGGCCAGGTACCCTTTGTCTTTATCCCAGAAAGTATTTTTAAATGATTCAGGAATGATGTCGGCAACAGGTTGCCATTCTTTAATAAATTGCTGGGCACCGGCCATGCGTGCTACTTCAAGCGAAAACATGACTGCATTATACCACAAAGCGCTTAACTCAACAGGCAATCCGATGCGTGGTGTAACAGGTTTTCCATTTACAATGGCATCCATCCATGTTACTGCTTTTCCCTGTTCGCCGGCATATATCAAACCATTGTCAAGCATCTTAATATTAAAGAGAGCACCCTCGCGGAATCCCTGTAATATCATCTGCATTTTCCGTCCATAATCTCTCCATATCTGATCTTTTGTACTGGTATATTTGGCATATTGCTGTAAGGTCCAGAAAAACCATAACGGAGCGTCAGCTGAATTGAAGGAAGCATTGTTTCCTTCGCCGACATTGGGAAACAGAGGTCCGTGCAATTCAGAAAGCATAGTATCAATGACTGTCTTGCAGGTTTTAGGATCATCGATCGCCAGTGTCAGTCCCGGCAATGCAATGAACGTATCTCTCCCCCAGGGACCGAACCACGGGAAACCCGCAACTACTTTTATTTTCCTGTCCCTGCGCACAATGAACTGATGCGCGGAATTCACCAGATTGTTGTAAAAACTGTCGCGCGGGATCCTCCTTCTGATTTCAGTACTGAAAAGTTTTTTTAATAAGGTAGGTTTCTTTTCGCTTGTGCCTGCAGAGAAAACGACAGATTCACCTTTTTTTATCGTTATATCAAAAAAGCCCGGAACGAAAAGGTCTTCCTGATAATCATATCCCCTCAGTTGCTCCTCGGTATATTCAACATTATAATTCCAGTCGGGCGCATGAGTATATTCCGCTTCTTTTGAAAACTGCATAAAAAGGTTGGAATATCCTGTGTACATACGATACTTAATACCATTCTCTACTTTTTCATATTTGCGGTCAACAAAAATATTTGCTCTGGTAAGTTTATGAACGTTCCTGAAAGCAAGAAACGGCTTCAGCCTTAAAATGGTCGGAGAATGGGCATCTTCAAGAGTGTACTTAATCAGCAGCCTTTCATCATCGAGTGCAAGCAGCAGTTCCATGGATAAAATGACTCCGCCCACACGGAATGTAAGTTTCGGTATGGGTTCGGGAGTGAAATCGCTGAAATACTTATTTCCTTTGGGACTGTATACTCCTCCGGGATATTTATGTATGCCGAAATTAAAATCCGCATCTCTCTGCAACACGGTGATATCAAGAGACGAAAGCAAAACGTGGTCCTCGCCATCAAGCGCAGGCTGTGGTGTTACAAACAAACCGTGATATTTCCTGGTATTGCATCCGATGATGGTTGTACATGCATATGAACCTGCACGGTTTGACCGCAGAATTTCCTTACCGAGAATATACTCAAGGTTTACCAACTGGTTTTTATCAAAGGTCAGATAACTCATATTTCCAATACCCTGATTTTAAATAGCGTGCAAAGGTACAAAAAAATCATATGATAATTTAGTGTTTTTATCTATAAATCGATTAATTTGACTTGAAAATTTCTCCGCTGTTTGCTGCGAGGGTTAAATATTATATTCGCGAAACAATCACAATTTGTGTCAAGAAGAAAGAATTTTTCCTTCAGAAGACCGGTCAATAAAATTTGTTTTTATCGGCAAAAGCTTAAAAACTTTGAATTTCTATTTCGGGGTTTCCTGATCTTCTGCATGTCCTGCATACCCGTATTTATAAATTGTTTTTTTTTAATGAACAAATCTGTTAACCCTTTTTTTCTTTTATTTCATTAATATTTGCAGTAAGCTCATTCTTGATTGCAGTAATTTTCTTTTCAACTGTTTTATTTAATTCCGTTATTTTTTCGCGGAATTCATCAGCAGATTGGGAAAATTGTTCATGAAATACTCCTTTAACAGATATTATCTGGCTTTCAATTGTCTTATTGACTTCAAGACTCATATTATTGAAGGTTTCATTAGTAACAGTTGATAATTTCGTTAAACTATTATTGTTTTCAATAGTTTGTTTTTCAATTGCCAGATTAATTTCCTTTGCCTGTTTTTCAATTACAAGATTAATTTCTTTTGTCTGTTTTTCAAATATTACTTTTATCTCACCCATTTCCTTATTTATGTATTCATTCATTTGCGATATTTTTTTGTTTAAATCTTCTTCCTTAAGTTTTATGTCTTTCTTAATGGCAGATAATTTCTTTTTCAGATATAACAAATATATCAGCACAATCACTATGGCAGCAATTACGGCAATAATTGTATAATTCTTCCTTTCAATAAAAGCCTGGCTTATGTTTGTTGTTTTTTCGTTTAAATCGCAAATAGACTGAGTAGTAATAGAATTCTGATTGTCCACACTCTTTTTAATTTCACTATTTGCTGATTGAAGTACTGAAATAATGCTATCGGTTTTTTGGATCTGTTCTGACAGAGTTTGTTTTTGTTCATTCAATTGCGTTTTTAGTAAAGCATTGGACTTTTGCAGAATCAAAATATCATCATTTGCATTTTGAGCTGACAGATTACTAAATAATAAAAGTAATGCTGTCAAAATAAATAATTTTTTCATGGTTTTTTGTTTAATTGTATAATGGTTAAATTGCTGATTGCTTAATTTGTATAAATTTTTCAGTCTACAGGCGCATCAAAAAATCCAGACTTTCATAAGAAACAAAGAACTGCGGTTATCTTTTAAATGGGGATTTCCTTACCTTCCACCCCCATTGCCAGTCAGCATTCATAAAATGCACTTTCCGACCAGAAGGCAGACAGAAACTTTTTTATGAATAGTTCAGGTTAAAAATCAAAATTTGTAATCCTCAATTTATAAAATTATCATGCAAAAAAAATCCGCTTTTTTATAAAAAAAGCTATAATAAAAGAATATTTGTTTATTTTCAATTCCCTTCGCCGGCATTATCCGTTACAGGTTCAACGGGTGTAATCTCAGCCCGAAATATTAAGGCACCCCGCATAGATAAAGCAAAGATAAAAATATTGAAAGAACGATTAATGTTTTTGCTTTTTGTACAAGTTAACAATTACCAATAATATTTTTTTGTGGGTTATCGTTGTGATTGCTTATAAACATACATGGTTTGTATGCATTGGTTCCCTAATCAAAATATTTTCATACTTTACCATCAGGTTTTTGTTCAAAGGCAATATGACTAAAATCCCACCCATTGATTTTATAATGTACAAAGATATTAAAAATTAATATGAAATTAAATTGTTTTCATCTATAAATTTGTTTATTTAATCTAAAACGATAAATTCACGCATGATTATATTATACCATTACTCAATAAGTAGGGTTTGGTGAAAAAGCTATTTACATCTGTAAAAATATTTTGTGAAACATTTAAATCCTGTCCCAAATAATTCAGAACCTGTACTGAAAAATCATTTTCGTTTCCATTTGTTTGGAAATTTATAGTACATTCATTATCCGCTGGGTTTGGATAAACTTTAATATTTTTTTCACAGAATATATTTTCAACATTTGTTGTGGTATCGTTAACCTTTATATAGTGCCTTTTCATACACCAGTTAGAGCAATCTGCGCTATCATAAGCTGTAAGTTGAACTGTATAGCTATCACAAGGACTCCAGCATGAAGGTAAAGTAGTATAAATATGTGTTGGGTTTATATCAGTACTGGTTGTTGAATCGCCAAAATCCCAAAAGTAACTGCTTGCATTTATACTAGTATTTATAAAATTTACCGTTCCATAAGGTAAAGTAACCTCAGTTGTGTCGGCATTAAACCTTGCTAAAGGGGCTATTTGCGGCACATTATGGTATGGCGTATCAAATAATAAAGTTTCGGCAATTGTAGAAGAATCGGTAATATTACGTTTGGTATTATACATGGCGTTTTGATTATGACCCACACCGGCTACTGAATCATATCTCCATTGTAATACCGTTCCAATATTTACTGCATTAGTGTCGCAAAAATTATAAAAATTTTTTGCTCGTTCATAACGATTTGTTCCTTGCTCCATTGAACATGGGGAAACAGTATCATTCAAATATTGTGTGTCAGCATTACATATTAATACTCCATAAATTTCATTGTAATATTGTATAGTTTGTTTGTTGCAGAAAAAAATATAAAAGCTAATAGCTCCTGGGCATAATAAACCAGGGTATGGGTCCCAATATCCTGGATTTGGCGCAAAACCGCACATATATATCATTTCTACTCCATTTAATGTATCTGTTGGGAATGTATAAAAGTATGCGCTACTTGAAACAGCCATTTGTAAAGGAATTGAATCAGGATAAGCCTGACGTATTAACATATATCTGCTTACAAACTGCCCGCCTGCTGAGAAGCCAATTAAGTAGGATTGTATAGAATCACGATTTTCGCGTTCAAGTGTATGTCTGTATACCTGTTTGAACACATCGCTGGCAGCGCCGTAATAAGAACATCCACTCATTGTATCTCCACATAAATATACAGGTTCCTGTTGACGACAACAGTACCCCAAATCGCTACCGCCAATATTTGGTGAAATAATTATTGCTTTTCTTCGTTCAGCAATGATTTGAAGATCATTAATAGGACTTAATCCATTTCCTCCATTACCGTGAATCGCAAATAATAAAAGACTTACAGAAGGATCGTAAGTTGTTGGTTTATAATAATAGAATCTAAATGTATCATTAATAGAAGAACCATACATTTCTTTTATATGAAAGCTATCTTTACTAATTCCATAAGGGATAGGATTTTGTGAATAACAAACAGATTCAAATAAAAATAAGATTATGAAAAAATATTTTTTCATTTATAAAGTTTTAGAAAAAAGAAATTTTATTGAATAATTAGCTTTCCTGAAGTAATAAAATTCTTTTCAGAAATAAATTTATAGAAATATATTCCGTCAGCGTATGTATG
>JAZDMF010000305.1:0-6208 GCA_043801235.1 Bacteroidota bacterium
TCTGTAATTTTCGCAACCTATCCCACAGATGCTTCAAACGAACCTTACCCCTCAACTGTGTTTTCTCTCGATACAATAAAACCAGAGAATTTATCCGACAGGTACTGGAAAATTGAACCTGTTTTTTCTTTTAAGCCCGATATCTCATTAAGTCTGAAATATACCGATAACGACATCGATCAAACGGATAATCCGAAAATGGTTGAAGCAAACCTTAAAACCATTCGTTACAACGACGCTTCAAATACATGGATTGACATGAAGCTGACAGGTATCGATGATATTATTAATAACACTGTTACTACAGCAACAATCGGCGAAATTGATTTTTATTCATACTGGACTCTTGAAGAATACGAACTGAGGATACCGAATGCTTTCACTCCTGATGGAAACGGAAAAAACGATGTTTTCATGAAAGGTTACCATGTAATGATTTTCAACAGATGGGATCAATTGATTTTTGAAGGCGATGACGGATGGGATGGAACGCATAACGGAGATCTTGTTTCTCCCGGAACTTATTATTATGAGCTTGTCATTCCCGATGTTGACAATAGTACAAAAACTGTTACAGGCGTGATAACTTTTGTTTCAAAATAATTTATAACAAATAAATAAAATCTATGAAAACTTTTATCAAAGCATTATTATTTCAGGCGTTGGTGCTATTCATAATTTCTGATGCGAACTCACAGAATCAGAATGTGTCCATTAATAACACAGGTAACCCTGCTGATCCTGCAGCCATTCTTGATGTTTCGTCAACATCAAAGGGTATGCTTATTCCGCGCATGACCACTACTCAGCGAACAAGTATTACTCCATTAGGTGCTGCGCAGGAAGGATTGATAGTATATGATGTTACTTTAAGCGAGTTCTGGTACTGGGATGGTACACAGTGGTTGCCAAACATTGGACCTGCTGGTCCAACAGGTCCCGCCGGTTCAAATGGAACTGCAGGTGCTACGGGTCCTGCTGGAGCAAACGGTGCTACTGGCGCTGCCGGATCTACTGGTGCAGATTCCTTTGTACCCGGTCCTACTGGTCCTGCGGGAGCTGATGGAGCAACGGGACTCCAAGGCAGTACTGGTGCTAATGGAGCCACAGGTACTGCCGGTCCTTCGGGTATTGATGGCGCTACGGGTGCTGTTGGTGTTACAGGACAGACAGGTACCAACGGAGCAGACGGTGTTACAGGTGCAACAGGAACTGGTTTAACCGGGAGTACCGGGCCTACTGGTGCAGCAGGCGATCAGTACAGCACCACATCTTCCAATTGTTTGAATATAATACTTGGCGGGCCTGTTTGCTTTAATGTCGCTACGGGTCTTGCTTACAGTGTTGGACAATCAGTAATTATTTCTTATGATGTCAGCAATAATATGATAGCGGATATTATATCATATAACAGCGGAACCGGAGTTATGTGTGTTAACGTAACCAATATTACCGGAAGCGGTAATTATTGTTCCTGGTCAGTGAATATGAATGGTGCACCTGGCCCTGCAGGTGCTACGGGTCCTACTGGTCCTACAGGTGTTGCAGGTGCAACGGGTACTGCGGGTGCAACGGGTACTGCGGGTGCAACAGGTGCTGCGGGTGCAACAGGTGCTGCAGGTGCAACGGGTGCTGCAGGTGCAACGGGTGCTGCGGGTGCAACGGGTGCTGCGGGTGCTGCAGGTGCAACGGGTGCTGCGGGAGTCACAGGAACTACCGGGGCAGTTGGGGCAACAGGTCCTACCTGGACTATAACTTCCGATAATTTTAATACTAATGGTACATTATCGATTATAACCTCTATTCCATCAACAATAACTTCAACGAATGCAGCATGGATCACAACAGGTAATATAGGAACCATTGCAGGTACTAATTTTATAGGAACAACAGATGCCCAGGACTTCGTAATAAAGACTGCCGGATCTGCTGCTTCTAACGAAAGAATACGTGTAACATCTGCAGGATTGATTGTTGCTAACAAAATAGCAGCAGTAGCAGGAGATGTGTTTTCAGTATATGGCACAGGCACGACAGGAGCAATAAATGCTCTTGGCGATTATGCAGTAAATGGTTATAGTTCCGGTGCCGGTACAGGTGTTTATGGTGAAAATGGCGGAACGGGAAATGGTGTGTGGGGAAACAGCACTTCCACAGGCCTGGGTGTATATGGGTTTAATAACAGTGCAGGCGTAGGTGTTTACGGCTGGAACAATGCAATAAGTGTTGGTGTTGAAGGTGATGTATATAATGCCACACCACAGGCAATAAATGCCGGAACAAGCATTGGTGTGTTTGGTTATAATAATAATAATCCTACTTCTCCGGGGGCTGCTATAGGAGTTTATGGCCAGGTTGTAGCAATAACAGGTCCTGCTTACGGCATATATGGAGTGACAACATCTGACGATGGCAGTGGAGTTATCGGAGATAATTCTGACGCAACAGGAACCGGAGTTGTCGGGATTGGGAATAATTCTGCTACTTATAGTATTCTTACAGATGGTTCAGGGGGTGCTTTTACCGGTACTGAAAATGGTATCTATAGTTTGGGAATGACTGTTGCAACAGGTACCGGAGTAATTGGTGTGGGCAACAATGCAACACCCGCCAGTACTTTATCTACAGGAAGTGGTGGCGCTTTCACAGGTACAGAAACAGGAGTATATGGCTATGCTAATACTAACGAAGGTGGATGGGGCGGATATTTTTCTAATTCAGGTACTGCATACGCTTATGTAGGAGGTACTTTTAGTGGTACTGATTATAAAATCAACGGAACTGGACTTGTAGCTACTATTATTGACAGAATTGATGGCAGCAAGGCTAATATGTTTTGCCCTGAATCACCTGAAATATTATTCCAAGATTATGGTACAGGAAAACTTGTGAATGGCAAGGCACACATCACTCTCGATCCTGTCTTCAGCAATAACATTTATGTTGATGAGGAATATCCACTCAAAGTTTTCGTGCAACTAAACGGTGATTGTAATGGCGTATATGTTACCAACAGAACAAAAGAGGGATTTGATGTTATCGAACTTGAAAATGGAACTTCAAATACTGAATTTACATGGACTGTTATTGCCAATCGCAAGGACAGAATCGAAAACGGTATGCTGGTTTCAAAACATGTTGGCGTCAGATTCCCTGATTCCCCACCATATATCTCAACTATTGATCAGAAAAGTATCACTGTTAAAACATTGTCAATTTCAGGAACAGAGAAACCAGCAATTTTTAATCTGAAAACCAAAAAATAAAACAGGATTTTGTGTGATTACAGTTTTATAAAAAGTTTTGCACTGAGATAAATGAACATGCACGCCTGAGCGAAGAATACAAACGCCCAAAACATAGAAGGTATTTTTGTGATGGAAGCAAGGTCGGATGCATCGCCTGCATTTTTGGGTTTCTTCCTGCAGATAGAAATAAGTTCTATTGATGAATATAACGCTTCAAAAAGCATAATGCCGCAAAGCCAGGCAGAGAATGCATACTGCACCATTTCATTTCCGTATATATTTACAATAAAAATAAGTGCTGTAAAAGTAATTAGCCAGAATATTCCGTAATTATTCCTTACATAAAACATCAGATTCAATACAGCGATGCAGGCAAGAGCATAAAGTACCATATTACATTTATCAATACTTATCAGAAAAAAAAGTCCGTATGCTACTGCTGAACCAAAAGGATAACCTGAAAAAGCAACAAGGAAACGACCTCCTTTGGAATTTGCTCTTTTGGTTACTGTTGTGCCTGATCGGTCGCTGAAAAGTTCAACGTTATACACTTCACCGCTGGCAATAAGCGCGGCCACTGCGTGGCCGCTTTCGTGAATCAACGTGTTGACAACACGCAAATACTTACCAACGTATGGAATCCTGTTCAAAATGAAAACAACAACAGGTAATGAGTAAAGGATATATATTTTATAATCTTCGTTCACAATAAAAATAAATGATTATGCAATGAACGAATCAAAATTATTCAGAAATAATACGTCACAGTGACAAGGAAATTTATTTTTTGGACAGAGTTTTCAACAGTTTATAATCTCTTATGTTCAGAATAACCGACATGACAAGCGCTATAAAAAATCCAATAACCGTGGCATATTCAACCAGTGTAGCATTAGCGTCAAGAGAAGTCAACCGATAAATAAGGTATTTGATGTATGAATAAGGCAGATCGTGTTTTCCTAATTTCTCAAGCACCTGCCAGTGCCATTCTGTTAAAGGACAATAACCGATTCCATAAAACAAGCCCAGCACAAACCATGACAATCCGGTAAGCAAAAGTGTAATAAGATTTGCCTTTCTTGTTTTTCTCCAAATCCAGCCAAACAGATTGAATATTGTTATACCTGTATGGAAAGTAAGGAAGAAATAATCGAGGATATGGCAGAAAATCATGAACGTAAAAATTTGCAAAATTTATTACATGAACTTTCTTATCAGCCAAATTATCAAACTTAAAAATAGGCTCATTATAATCATTGTTGTTATTGGCATGTAAAAAGAAAAATTCTCACGTTTTACTTTGATATCACCGGGCAGGTTTCCGAACCAGTTGAGTTTATCGCCGAAAAGCCAGATTACAAGTCCAATCACTGCAATGAAAATTCCAATGATTACTATTGTTTTTCCCGTGCTTTGCATCAACAGAAATATTTACTCAATTATTTTATATTTCTTTTTTGCTTCTTCAATCCGGCATGCATTGAAATGCCACCATTCCGAATGAACATTAAAAAAATCAGCATGCTGCATTACCTGCCTCAATAGTTTCCTGTTATCAATTTGCTGTTGTGTAAGTTTTCCATCTTTTAATAATGAAGATTCATTTTCTGAACTGGCTTCCACACCCATATAATCGAAAGGGGTTCCCATATCAAGAGGTTTTTTTTCATTATCAAGTATGCTTATATCAACAGCACAGCCATAGCTGTGCAGCGAACCCGTGAGAGGATTTGCCAGGTAATTAACTTTTTTACTGTATGAAATATTGACCGAATCCCACATGTATTGCTGTACACTTTGCGGGCGGGTAGCATCGTAAATGATAATTTTATATCCTTTCATTAATTCATCCAAATATTTCTGTGATTTTACAAGGTTTTCCGCAACATCTTTCTGTAAATAAGCTTTATCAAAATCACCGTACATATCGCGGTTCATGAAGTTATCGGTTGTGGAATATTTTATTTCAATAGTAATGGAAGTATCGAGTTTGTGAACGTCAACCAAACCCATATCTATTAATTTCTTTTCAAGAGCACTTATCTGCTTTACCTTTTCCTTACAGACATTCAAAGTATCTTTTTTATTTCCATCAGAAGATGAGGAAGGATAATTACAGGAAAAAATAAGAGGCACAAAACCTAAAGAAAGAAATAACAGAAAATATTTTACAGGTTTCATTTATTTTGCTTTTGCTGATCGGGATTTTTTTTATCATTATTTCCAGGGGTTTTCTCCTCTGGAGCAGCAATAATATCAGCAGTAATGGTAAGTTCCACTTTTGGTTTTGATGCATTAGAATAAACGGTGATGGTTTCCATTTTCTTGCCAAGTTCATCATGACTATCAAGTAAAATATTTATCTGCTCTTTAGCTCCCGGGGCAATAGCTTCATTAGGAAAATCGGAAACTGTGCATCCGCAGCTTGTTTCAACACCAGAGATTATCAGACTTGCATCACCTGTATTCTGAAAAACGAAAGAATAAACTTTTTTTTCACCTTTGGTAATGATTCCAAAATCATGTAGCTCTTCCATAAACTTTATTTCAGGAAAAACGTTTTTCTTTTCCACCGAATCTTTCGATTCGTACATAATGATCTGGATTTTTCTTTCCAAAGCAGCAGCACGACTGTAAATAGAGTTTCTTTCATCATTCGGGTTATCGCTCACAAATTTATTTGCCTGAAGTTCGCCGACAGGTTCTTCATGAATTACAAGTTTTCCCCCATCAGGAGATGTTCCCTCGAGATACTTTTGAAAAATGCCACTTTCGTATTCATTAAAATAGTTAAGAAGACTGGATATACGGCGTTTTGCAAGTTTCGTATTGTACTCAGTTGTATGCAAGGGACTGCAAAATCCTTTTACCGTTATCTTTACTTCATTGCCTTTTTTCAGATCGCGCAAAAGCCAGTCGGTCATTAGCTGCAACTTTGTAAATCCGTTTTCAACATAATC
>JAZDMF010000307.1:0-2139 GCA_043801235.1 Bacteroidota bacterium
CTCACAGCATAATTAATCAATATCCTCACATTTTTAAAACATCAAATTTTTAAACAAAGGCATATTATTTTTAAACACTTTAAGAATTTTTACAAGTTTTTTTTGATATATTACCATTTCCTGTATTGAAATAATTACAAATATTTTTTATACTGCATAGGTGAGAAAAATTTGTAAATAACATTTTATCCGGGGGTATAATGTCAATTCCTGTTCTTAAACGTATCCTGCATTCCCGGATGATGTAACGAGTATATAACCGTTTCTCAATATTTTCAAAATATTTCAACTTTTCTCTTGCTATTTTCATCGTTACATGCTATAATATATGTAACGATGGTTAATAAGAGAGGAAAACACATGGCAGCAATTGTATATCATAAATGTAAAAAAACCGGAATTACCTATGCATATGAATCAATATCACATTGGGATAAAGAGAAACAGCAGTCTAGAGCCAAACGAAAATGTATCGGCAAGCTTGATCCTGAGACAGGAGAGATAATACCCACAAGAAAGCAAAAACTGAGCGGGCTTTTGGAAAAATCTGAAAAACGAATTGTTCCAGGTCAGGTTCCTGTAACCGAAACTGCCCGATATTTTCATGGTGCAACTCATCTTTTTGATAATATTGGCAAACAAATAGGATTAACAGAAGACCTGAAGCGATGTTTTCCTGAAACTTATAAACAGATTCAGTCAATTGCCTATTTCTTGATTCTTGAAGACAACAATCCACTCAGCCGTTTCCCAAAATGGTCATCACTGCACAAACACCCATATGGAAAAGATATTCCTTCACAGAGAAGCAGTGAGCTTTTCGCCGGAATAACTGAAGAATCACGCGAATATTTTTTTAGACTTCAGGGAAAGCGGAGAGCAGAGAATGAGTATTGGGCATACGATACCACAAGTATTTCAAGCTATTCCCAGTGTCTGAAGCAAGTGAAATACGGAGTAAACAAGGAACATGATGTGCTGCCTCAGATAAATTTAGCGCTGCTCTTTGGCGAAGAATCGAATCTTCCATTCTATTACAGAAAATTATCCGGCAATATTCCTGATGTTAAAACAGTCAAGAATCTGTTGGCAGACATTTCATTTCTTGATTATAAAAAAGTAAAACTTGTAATGGATCGTGGTTTTTATAGTGAATCCAATATTAATGAGCTTTACAAAAATCACCTGAAATTTATTGTAGCAGGAAAAAATTCACTGCGCTTTATTCAGGAAGAACTCAATAACTGTCGTGAAGAATTGAGATCATGGCCGAATTACAGTCCGCTGCACAAAGTTTATGGGAAAACAGTAACAACAACATGGAATTATACACAGGAACGTCCTTATAAAAAAGACAATATCAAAGGTGAACGGCGCATGTATATTCATATATATTTCAATATCGAAAAAGCTGCAGAAGATGAGGGAAGGCATAATACTTTACTTGCAACTTTGCAGGGTGAAATTATGAGTGGCGCGTGCAAGAAAGAGCATGAGCATTTGTATGTGAAATTTTTTGACATTAATACCACCCCGGTGCGAGGAATACAAATTACTCCGAAACAAGATGCTATGAATGAAGCGCGGAAAAATTTCGGATATTTTTCACTGATAAGCAATGAAGTAAAAGAGCCTTTTGAAGCTCTGAGAATTTACCGTAATAAAGATCTTGTAGAAAAAGCATTTGGAAATCTGAAAGATCGTCTTAATTTTCGAAGAACGCTCGTTTCTTCTGATTTGAGCCTTGACGGAAAACTGTTTGTCGAATTTATTGCACTGATTTACTTGTCCTACATAAAAAAACACATGACTGATAAAAAGCTTTTTGAAAAATACACCATGCAGGAGTTACTCGACGAATTTGATGTTATTGAATGTTTTGAGCAGAAAGGATGTGAAAAGCGGTGGGGTGAAATAACAAAAAAGCAGGCTGAACTTTTTACCGCTCTCGGAGTTGTTTCTCCATCGTTATAATTTTCGGGAATGCAGGGTATATATAAATTTCATTTGAATCATCAGAAAATTTACGTTCTGCACTGCCGTTACTAATCAATCCATACCCATCTGTCAGCAAGGCATTATAACGTTCATGATTAAATGCGTCTTTTAAAAAAGGCTTATAACGATACGCAGAATAAG
>JAZDMF010000317.1:0-9632 GCA_043801235.1 Bacteroidota bacterium
GAATATTGTCTGATTGAATGGCCCGAAAAAATTGAAGACTTGCTTCCTGAAGAAAAAGTGAGCGTGTATATTACAGAACAGGAGTATAAAAGAATTATCAGATTTTGATTATCAATATCAAAAAAAATCCGTAACTTTAAACTCTCATTTATAGAGTTATAATATGCCTGATATAAAACCTGAATTTTTTTCACTCGGCCCTGCGGGCAAGCTCATGCCGCAGGAGGAAATGCTCGAGGTGAAAAAGCAGAAGAAAAGCATTTCCATCGGGGTTCCAAAAGAAATTTCATTCCAGGAAAACCGTGTTTCGCTGGTGCCCGAAGCTGTTGGGGTGCTGGTGCAGAACGGACACCGGGTGCTTATTGAAACCAATGCAGGCAGGGAGGCTCATTTCCCCGACAATGAATTCAGCGAAATGGGCGGGCAGATTGTTTATTCGTCCGAGGAAGTATTTAAAGCCGACCTTGTTCTTAAAGTTGCTCCTCCTTCCGAAGCCGAGCTGGATATGATGAAGCAGCGGCAAACATTAATATCGGCGCTGCATATGACTGTTCAGAATTCAGCTTACTTTAAAAAACTGGTGTCTAAAAAAAATACTGCATTATCGTTCGAGCTGATAAAAGATAAAACAGGTTCGTTTCCAGTGGTCCGTGCCATGAGCGAAATTGCAGGAAATACTTCAGTGCTTATTGCAGCTGAATATTTAAGCGATCCGAAATACGGCAAAGGAAGCATGCTTGGCGGTTTTTCAGGAATCTCTCCCACTGAAGTGGTTATTCTGGGAGCAGGCACTGTGGGCGAATTTGCCGCAAGGGCAGCCATGGGGATGGGGGCATTGGTGAAAGTATTCGACAATTCGCTGTATAAATTGCGTGGACTGCAGAATAACCTGAATACACGCATTTTTTCATCCATCATTCAGCCTAAGGTGTTGCTTAAATCGCTGAAAACCGCCGATGTTGTTATTGGTGCGCTGCATGCTGCCGAAGGCAGGGTACCGGTTGTTGTTACTGAGCAGATGGTTTCCGAAATGAAAAACGGCGCTGTGATCGTTGATGTTAGCATTGACCAGGGCGGATGCATCGAAACTTCAAAAGTAACCAATCACACCGACCCCGTTTTTCAGAAACACGGAGTTACACATTATTGCGTGCCTAACATAGCCTCCAAGGTTCCCCATACGGCTTCATATGCTTTAAGCAATTTCTTTGCACCCATCCTTTTAAGTCTTGGTGAAGAAGGCGGCGTTGAAAATATGCTGAAAAATAATTATGGCGTTAGGCAGGGTGTTTACCTGTATAATGGAATACTTACGAATAAATTCATCGGCGAAAATTTTAAAATGCCTTATCAGGATATTGAACTGCTGATGGCTGCGTTCACCCGTTAAATGGAAGCTGTCTGTAAATGCCAATGCTTAAAGACGACATATCATTATTAAATTTGTAAAATATAAAAGTTCGGGGACAGAACTATAACCACTGCCAACAATAATATGAAAAGAATACCATTATTCCTGATAGTGTGCAGTATTGCTTTTACATCTCACTCGCAAATTCTGACCAAGATTGATTCTGTTAAGTTAGCACAAGCTGATATTTGGGGAGTTTTATCTGATGATGGCGATAGTTTATGCGCAACCACAGTATCCGAAGTTGATTTTAAGCCTCATATTTTCATGCGGAAAATAAATTACAACAATATTTCTTTGCAGAGCACTCCAAAACAACTGACTTTTGGTAGCGATTTTGATTCCATATCGAATCTGACCGATCATAAATCGATTATTCTTAACGATCAGATTTTTGTCACTTTTTCAACAGTAAGTAGCACCGATTTGTTTTTATTCAAAACGGATATAAATGGTAATCGGATAGGAACTATTGTAACTGTTGTGACAGGATCACCAACTCCATCAACAAATGACATGATACTGACAACCGATAGCACCTATATTTATGTTTTATATTTTTTTCCTCCCAATCAGCATTATGTTAATAAATACGATTTAAACCTTAATTTTATTTCTTTAGACACAACAAACACACTCATTCATAATAACATTGGAAGTTGTATTTTACACAACAATGATTTTTATATGTATACAGGCACTTGGCTTTCAGTAAATTCAGACCTGATACTTACAAAATGGACAACAAACTGGGATCCGGCAATGGGTACGCCACAAATCCTTATCAACGGTTCAAGTGCCGATGGAAACTATTTTTCTACCGGAATTGCATATGATAATTTAAACCAACGGTGGTATGTGGGAATGGCTCATATTTTAAGCGGACAGACTGCAGGGCAGGAACATATTGATTTGCTTGCTTTCGACAATAGTTTTAATTTATTAGAACGTCAACATATTACTTCCATGGGATTTATCAGACCACATTTTGTTCTTAAAGAAAATTTCCTGTATATAACCTATGATACTCTAGGAGGGGTATATTTGCTTAAATATGCAGTACAACAGGTAGCAGGAATAGAAACAGAAAATATTTTAAGTTCAAACAATATTTATCCGAATCCATTTAGTACTTCTGCTATCATGCACTTGTCTGAAAAACCCGACAATGCAGAATTAAATATTTATAATCTTGTCGGAGAAAAAATAAAAACAATAAAAAATATTTCAGGACAAGAAATAAAATTATTCAGAGACAATTTGCCAAGTGGAATTTATTTTATTCGCCTATCACAAGACAACGAAACCATCACAACAGACAAATTAGTAATTACCGACTGACAAAAAAGCACTGGCGCTAACACGGTAATATTTTCACCATAACTGATAACTGTTCTTATGTTGAAAAAAAAATCAATATTATTTTTTCATATTTTCTTCTTGTTAACTGTATTTCAAATCAATGTTTATTGCCAGTTCTCCCCGCCATACAAACCTTTGTATACATCCTCAAACCTGAATGATTTCACAGTTGTTGATGAATGCAATCCCGGCGGCGGAACAAACTGCCCATGTTCAATAAACGATGCAGGAATTCTGTATTATCCCGGACATCTTGAGGTTATTTCAAATGTAAATCATGTGAACACTTGGGTGAATGCAATTGCATATAAGAAATATATTGACAGCCTTGCTGGTAAGCCGGTATTTTTAACGCAGGTGAAATACATTTATCAGACTAAGTTGCCAGTCATCCCGTTCCCTGACACGGCACAACATCAGAATCCGCAAGCAGTTCATATGATGATGCAGATGTATAATGGTGACAGCACATTGTGGACTGAAGGAAAGCAAAGCCTTGAAGGAGCTGTCTTCTGGAGCCTTAATCCCTATGACAGCAGCTATGGAAAATTCTTTATTTATACTACCGGTCTGCAGTTGATTGAAACGGGCATCACAATTATTCCGGATACAAACTGGCATACTTTCCTTTTGGAAGTAGATTTTTAAAATTATACATACATGTCAATGCAAATAGATTCTATATGTGCCGGCATTTCAGGCATTCCGCTGGTGTTTATTGACAGACCGGATTGGGGCGATGAAAATTCTTTTGGTTTTACCGTGGAATCGCTGGCTGCCTGGCCGTGGGATACATGCGGGTACATTTCATACTGGTCACAGCAATTCAGAAATGCAGAAGTATATATTAAAAACAGGATAGATATGGCATTAGATACTATTGCCATGGATGAAGTGCAGGGTACAGGCACTACTCCTGTTGAACTGTATGTAAGAAACAACGGTGTTGATACGATAAATTCCCTGTATCTGAATTGGTATGTAAATAGTTTAACCTTTACCGATACCTTATCCGTTATGGGATTATGTCCGGATTCTTCATTGAAATATATCCATAATGACCTCTGGAATATAATGGATACTGGCACTTTTATATTGAAAGCATGGATATCGGAACCTAATGGTACAGAGGACGAATTTCATCTGAACGATACTTTATACAAAACAATAAAAGTTGAATCAGGATTGTCAGTTATACAGGATGCTTTAGTAATCAATAATGATCCGATTCATATTATTGCCGGAAACAGTTGGGTCGGGATATATTATGATGATTACTTGATAATGCGGAGTGTTCATATTTATGATTTGAACGGGAGGTGCGTTTTCAGCAATACAAATCATAACATTTCTTATATAATATCCACAGAACTTTTCCCTGCTGGAATATATTCCATATCAATAAAAACAGATTATGGAATAATAACAAAAAAAATGTTTTTATCTGCTGCCGGTATGAATTGAAATTTGGAAAGCTGGAAAATAATAGCCAACTCATGTGGGAAATTTATTTTTCTTTTACAAGTAAACCGGATTTCATCATGTTACCAGATGAATCTGTAATCCTGAATAAATATCCAGATGCCGGGAGTTCGCTAAGATAAAGCACCGTTTGGCCTGAGAAATATCTTTCAATGATTTTTTGCCCGGTAAGATTGTAAAGTGTAAACTGAAGTTTTATGTTTATGCCGGAAGAAATATGCACTTGGTTGCTGAACGGATTTGGATACATAATAATATTGGGTTGTTTATTGTACTCGGCATTGTCCACACTTACATCATACGCCCTGGCAAAATACATAGTAGAAGCAGCAGATGCTTTTGCAATTTCATAAACGTAACTTGTGTCTAGATATAGAAGAAAATCATCGGAAGTATGTACATAATCAGATTTATTGTATTCATAATAACCGGTAATAATTTCGCCATTCTGCTGGAAAGGCACGTAATCGCTGCCATAGGCATTCGTCATGATTGTCTTTAATGATGAATATATTTCAGTAAGGGTCATAAGAGTATCTGTAAAAGCATCCGAAATTGCATCGTTTGAAGAAGGGTTTGACTGGTCGCTTTCACATTTTACTGTATCGTTGGGAAGCCCTGCCACGCCTCCCACTTCGTCGATATTGAATACAATGCGGATATTCATATTCTGTGGATTCACTATGTCGTTCACATAGTGATCGCTGCCAAGATAACCCATTTCTTCTCCGCTGAAATGAATGAATTTAATGGAATATTCAGTGTAAATGTCTTTAAGAACCCGTGCAACTTCAAGTATTATCGATGTTCCGCTTCCGTTATCGTTGGTGCCGGTGCCGTTGTTTGTATCATAATGCCCGTCGATGATAACAAAAGTGTCGGGATAAAGTGTGCCGGTTTTTGAAATTATGATGTTATAATAATCATCACCCCATGCATTGAAAGAGTCAACCTGAATATCGGTATAACCAGAATTTATGTATTTGTCAAGAATCCAGTCACGTGTGTTATTAAGTGCGTTTGTTCCCGGTTCTTTCACACCAAGAGCTTCGAATTGCTGAAGGTTTGCAAGCACGGAATCGTATGAAATATTGCTTACCACAGTCTGATAGAAGGGATCGAAGGTTTGTGCATGCAACCCGGGTATGTACAAAGTACCTGATATCAAAGCGGCAGTCAGAAAGAAATATTTCAGCATTTCAGATAGTTTAACAGAACAAAGGTGCAGTGTTTTTTTCTATGGTTGTATGATCACCACGTCATAGCTGTAATTTTTTGTATTGCTGCTCACAGTAACATTGTTCACGTTTACATGATAGGTTACGTCTGATGAGCCGGAAGTATTAACGCCTGTGGGTTCCCATACGATGGTGTTGTCACCGTAGCCATTATCGGTGCTGGAAACAATGGTGCAGGGTACCGTAGTTCCGCTTGCATCGGTCATTGATACTGTAGCTGTTGAAAAATCAGCACCGGGTACGCTAAGCGACCATCGGGCAAATACAAGCGGGGCGCATACATAACCTTCCGGAGGCCATGCAATAAATTCAGGCATATTGGAAGGCAGGGGATTTCCGCTGTTTCCAAAAACCCATAATGCATTAGCGCTGCTGGTAGAACCAACACCCAGAACTTTAGTGCGTGAATACAAAATCCAGCGGCGATGACCACAAGCGGTATTGCCTGAACCGGGATCCTGCATATATAAAGTGATCGCTCCTGAAGAATGCGCACCAAGTGCAAGGTTGGAGCTTCCGGCAGCAGTGGCTCCGTCAGTTGTATAACATGACCAGGATGCAGGAGGAGAATGATCAAGATCGTTGTTTGCATCCATCATCAATGCTGCTTCCTGGCATTTGGTGTTTTTGGTTGCATCAAAGGTGATATCAGTGTTAAGCCCTACTTCTTTTCTGAAAAAATTGATGCGCTGAAGAGTTTTTGCAATTGCATCGGCAGACATTGTACCTGCAGTGCATGTTGAAGTGTTACCTGTCCAACCTGAACTTGTGACGTTTGAACCCAGATATAAATTATTATAATCGTCAAGCACATTTTGGCGCACAGTATCGACAATAACAGGGTTGTTGTTATTGTCATCGATAGGGGGTTCATCATCGTCATCTTTTTTACATGATGAATAAAAAACAAATCCTGCCATCAGCAGGAATGCGGCAAAAACAAATTTCTTTTTCATACGTTAATGAATTATTGAAGGAACAAATATAATGTTTAAAAATAGCTCAGCAGCTTTTTTATAAGACGGTGAAAGAACAATAAGGCTGCCTGGATATATGTTAATAACCATTTTATAATTTAAGCCCTGCATTTTGCTTATGGAAATGTAATTAGAATAATTTTGTAAAAAATGAGCCTGATGAAAAAAAGTTTTCTTTTGTTTTTCTTTGTCACTGGTTATTTTTCTTTGTATGCACAGTATGATGATACATATCCCCATCCAAGGCCTAAAAACTGTGACACTGAAAATTCATGCCCGCGCAACACATTGTTTCATGAAACTACATTTCGCTTTGACTGGCTGGGACTGAACTGGAATTCGCTTAACTGGGATCATATTCTTGTTTGCCGTGAAAAATATTTACTTAGTTTCAGATTGGGAATTGATTATTATACTTTTGCTAAAATAAGGGCAGTAGGCGCTCCTTTTGATCTGAATCTTATTATAGGTGGTGGCGGGCTAATGTTTGAAACAGGATTAGGCCTTAACTATCTTTATATTTACACAAACTATGATGAAGTAATGGGTAAGTTCAGTGATAACCTGAACTATCTTGCAGCTACCGGACGCCTTGGCCTGCGTTTTCAGAAAAAGCACAGTATTTTTTTCCGTCTCGGTTATACGCCTATGTATTCACTGTTTGGCAACGATGAAATTCAAATAAGGAAATTACAAAAAAAGACAAATCAATATATATACGTAATTCGCGACAGACCTTTTTATTCAATGTTCGGAGCAGGAATTGGTTACACCTTTTAGTAAATTAATTCATCTTAAAAGAATTTTGTTTTATTGTCATGTGTCACACTTCGATGAACTCAGTGTGACATGATGATTATGTCAGGCTGAGCTTGTCGAAGTCTGACCGGATTTATTTTACCATCGATCTGCTATATAATTTGTGCAAACGCAATTATATGTCCATCCGGATCGGCGCCATAAGCTGCAAAATGGCCCCATTCACGCATTTCGGGAGGGCTGATTGATTTACCGCCATTGCTTATCAGGTTATCAAACGCTTTTGAAACATCAGGTACAGCAATATAAAACTCGCATCTGGGAATTCCGTTGCCCGTTGAAGCCAGTGGAGTTTTATCACCGAGAATTTTTTGTATGCCCGCTTCTGGCATCAGCCCAAGTATAGTTTTTTCGTTCAATTCGAACTCCGTCATGCCTGGAACATCAAGGATAGGTTCTTTGCCGAGGACTGCTTTGTATAAATTGCTGCTGCGCTGCTGATCGGCAACGTAGAGGATGATCATATCTTTTATTTCATTTTTCATAATCTTCAACCGTTTTGAATTTAATATTTAGAATTTTGAATTTGTTTGGGATTTAGGATTTGGATTTTGGGATTTGAATAATCTTCCCTGCCATGTTTCTCTTTCTTCCATTCTTTTTTCAATCTTCTGAAGTATCTGGTCTGTGCGCAACAAACCGAATCCCCCTTTTACAAGAAAACGCGGAGGCACTTCTGCAGTGAATCGTTCTATCATGATTTCGGGATTCAGCAGTTCGGTGAAATCAATAATAAAATCAATATATTCATCAATACTGAAAATATGAAAATTTTCAGGAGACTTAATATAATCATCAGCTATCCTGGTATTTTTTATTATCTGAAGCTGATGAAATTTTATTGCAGAAACAGGAAGACTGGAAATGATGTTCGCTTCTTCAAGCATTTGTTCACGGCTCTCTCCTGGCAACCCTAAAATCAGATGTATTCCTGTGTGAATATTTCCTGCCTGCCGGCAGGCACGGCTTTGTGTTGTTTCCTCAATAGCTTTCTTTGATTGTTCAAATGTATGTCCGCGCTGAATTTTTTCAAGTGTGGAATTGTAACATGATTCAACGCCATATTCAACAGAGATGAAATATTTTTCAGAAAGTTTCTGCAAATAATCTAATTTGTTTTCATCTATGCAATCAGGACGTGTGCCAATAGCAAGGCCAATTACAGCAGGATGATTTAATGCTTCTTCATATTTTGATTTCAGAATTTTGAGCTCTGCATTTGTGTTAGAGTATGTCTGAAAATATGCAAGATATTTTTCCGCCCTGCGATAGCGTTTCGTATGAAAACTTATTCCTTCTTCAATTTGTTGTGTAATTGATTTTGATGGTGAACAGTAGGAGGGATTAAAGGCTTCGTTGTTGCAATAGGTGCAACCTTCTTTGCTTATGGTTCCGTCCCTGTTTGGGCAACTGAAGCCCGCATTGATGGAAAGTTTTTGAATACGTTCACCGAATTTTTTCCGGAAGTAATTCGTGAGTGCATTGAAGCGTCGGTTATGTTCCCAGTAATACTGCAAAATATTTTTTTTGTAAAAATAAAAAAAACTGCCCGATCAGAGCAGCTTTATTGTGTATCAAATGTTAAAGGAGAATTTTGTTTTTTATATATCATTTTGTGACACTCTCCAGTCGTTTCATGATTGAGAAAATAAAAAATGCAGCTAAAATACAGCAAATGATAAATATTCCCCATAGCATATACAACTCAATTTTTCCCCACATCAAACTTCCGACAAACAAAAATTTATTACCAATTGCAGTAGCCAATAACCAACCACCCTGCATCAATCCCTGGAAGCGGGGAGGAGCCACTTTCGAAACAAATGATAAACCTATAGGGCTTAAGAAAAGCTCTGCAATAGTTAATATTAAATAAGAACTCATAAGCCAATATGGAGAAACCCTTATGCTTTCTATTACCGCTGCACCACCCATATCTTTAGGGGAAATTAAATTAAGTGATGCAATCAATACCAGAATAAATCCTGCTGCTGCGATAAACATACCAATACCGATTTTCCTGGGAGAAGATGGTTCCCTGCCTCTTTTATTCATCCATGCAAAAATGCCCATTACTAAAGGTGTCAATGCTACAATGAATAAGGGATTGAACGACTGAAATACTTCAGGTGAGATAGAATTCATAGGGGGATAGTTACTGGCAAAATAATAACATAAATATCCGAATCCTAAAAACATAGCTGCCCCCAAAATTTTAACAATGCCTTTTTTGTTAAAGAATAATAAGGCACAACCGGCTATGGCTGCAATAACAGATAAAATAGACCATATGTTGAAAAATAAATTAGTAAAAGGGCCAACTTCTGTAACTGTATAGTCTCT
>JAZDMF010000328.1:0-3644 GCA_043801235.1 Bacteroidota bacterium
CCGACAGCTTATGGTGTTTGCTGGAACACTACAGGCACTCCAACAACTGCCGATAGTAATACTGATGAAGGAGGTACAAGTTCCACTGGTCCATTTACAAGTGGCATGACAGGATTAACAACATATACGATATATTATGTCAGGGCTTACGCAACAAACGCATCAGGAACAGCATATGGCAATGAGGTCACATTTTTAACCAGTGCTGTTCCTGCAGTAATTACTACAGATTCAATTACAGCTATTGCATATACTACAGCTACAGGCAATGGAACCATTGTGGATCTTGGTATTCCAACCCCTACTGCTTATGGTGTTTGCTGGAACACTGCAGGTACTCCTACTCTTGCTGACAGTTATACTGATGAAGGTGTTCCCGGCTCAACAGGTGCATTCATTTCATTAATGACCGGGTTATCTCAAAATACAACCTATTATGTGAGAGCTTATGCATCAAGTCCTGCAGCCACTTTTGGATTTTCAGATGATTATGATCCTGTGAACTGGTCGTTCTCCTCAACTTTAAGTGCAGGTGACGGATCTGTTGATCTCAGTGCTGTTCCTTCAGCAATAACATTGAATGGCAGCGATAATTGGACATCAGCCGGCGATAACGATTATGAGGCATATGTCATTACAATACCAGTAGCATGTGTTATCAGTTTTGATTACAGTCATGTAAATCCTAATATTGATGATGCATACTATGCCATTAATAGTACTACAACACAAATAACAACTGGTGGAACCGGCTCTGTTACTGGCATTGCAGTTAACAGCGGAGATGTGTTTGAATTCAGGGTTTATAATTATATTAATTGCTGCGGACGTGGTGTTTTGACTATCTCAAATTTCAGATTTGCTCCAACTATTTATTATGGCAATGAAATTTCTTTTATAACCCCCGGTACTACGATTACTACTGATTCAATAACAGATATTGTTGCAGCCGCAGCCACTGGAAATGGAACGATTAGCGAACTTGGTTCTCCAACGCCGACAGCTCATGGCGTTTGCTGGAACACCACCGGCACTCCGACGATTACTGACAGCCATACTGATGAGGGGGCTGCCATTGCAACAGGACCATTTACTTCCTCAATGACAGGCTTATCACCTCTCACTACCTATTATGTCAGAGCTTATGCGGGATCCTCTCCCTTTTCACAATTTACAGGAGATTTTGACGTAGTTAACTGGGCTTTCAATTCGACCACTGTCAATGGTGACGGATCGGTAAATACTTCAGGCGCTCCGGCATCAATTATTTTGAATGGCAGTGATAATGGTGTTGGTGGTGTTGGCAGCGGTCAGTATGAGGCATATGAAATAACTATTCTTCAATCAGGCTTTATAAGTTTTGATTATGATCACGTTAATCCTGATATAGATGATGCTTATTATGCCGTTAATGGTACTACTACTCAAATAACGTATAGCGGAAGCGGTTCTGTTACCGGAATTCCAGTAAATAGCGGTGATGTTTTTGAATTCAGGGTATATAATTATGATAATTGCTACGGACGTGGTGTTTTGACAATTTCTAATTTTGCATTCTCATGTTTCTATT
This sequence comes from Bacteroidota bacterium, assembly GCA_043801235.1. GTDB lineage: Bacteria > Bacteroidota > Bacteroidia > Bacteroidales > CG2-30-32-10 > DAOQAK01. The sequence goes on from JAZDMF010000328.1 coordinate 1,571, forward strand.
TTGGTAATGAAATTTCATTCACCACAAGTGATTATATTGCACAAACAATCACTTTCGATCCCTTTACCAGCCCTGTTCATTACCTCGATCCTGATTTCACACTTACAGCAACAGCCAGCAGCTCATTACCTGTTTCATTCTCTTCAAGTAATCCCGCTGTAGCTTCTGTTACCGGAAACACAGTTGATATATTATTACCAGGACATACAACTATTACTGCAAGCCAGGCTGGTGATTATACATATTCTGCAGCACCTGATGTTTCTTATGATCTGGGTGTTGCTCCTGATATGTGGGATGACCCTACCTATCACTATCAGGCAACCTTGAACTGGAACGGATATGTTGGTGCAACAAATTATAAAATTGCCTATGCAAAAGTTGGAACAACTACCTATGGCTATAAAGTCACATCCGGAACTTCTGTAACAATTGCAGGTCTTACGCCCGGAACAGATTACTTCTGGAGAGTAAGTCCCGATTTTGGTGCAGGCTGGAGTTATTTCTCACCGGCTGACACCTTCACAACGGATGCTGCACCGGTACTTGATGCAGTATCCATAACGCAAACCAAGGCATCGCTCACATGGAGCGGTTTCACCGGAGCTACCAATTACAAAATAGTTATTACACCCGTAGGCTCTACAAGCTATATATACAAAGTGTCTGCTGCTTCACCTTACCTTATCACAGGGTTAACTCCCAATACGGAATATTTCTGGAAAATCACTGCTGATTACGGATCAGGATGGACCACATTCACCCCTGCCGACACATTTACAACGGCTGCAGTTCCTGCACCTCCCGTGTTGACACACAATCCTGTTTCTTATAACCAGGCTACACTAAACTGGAGCGGATTTACCGGCGCTATTAATTACAAAGTGCAATATGCTCCGGTAGGAACTACCACTTATGGATATAAAGTTACCACTGGATCTTCAGTAACCATCGGCGCATTACCGCCCAACCAGACTTATTTCTGGAGAGTATGTGCTGATTATGGCTCTGGATTCACTGCTTATTCAGCAGCTGACACACTGACAACAACAAACCCTGTCCTATCTGCTACGCCTGTTACGACTACTTCGGAAGACTTAGGCTGGACGGGTATAGTTGGCGCTGTTAACTATAAAATCATGTATTACAAAACGGGAACAACATCTTATATCTACAAGTTATCTGCGGTTCCGTCTATCAGCCTTACAGGTCTTTTAAGCGGAACAGATTACACATGGAAGGTAAGTGCTGATTATGGTTCCGGATGGACCTCATACACTCCAACGGCCACATTCACCACTAATGCCGCCAAATATGAAAGCATTACAGCTGATATGCAGAGCCTGAGCAATGTGTTCATTTATCCCAATCCTTCTGGTGACAAAACAACGATCAGTTTCTTAACCGATGGCGTACCAGATAATATTTATCTTAAAGTGCTTGACCTTGCCGGTAAAGAAATAATGAAGACCATGTTCGCTTCACAGACAGGATATAATACTTATGTTCTTGATATCACATCCCTGACAGACGGAATGTACCTGATTGCAATCCAAAAGGGCAATGAAGTTATCTACAATAAATTTATCAAACAATATTAATCCATTAAAAAGGGAGCTTTAAAACAGCTCCCTTTTTTTATTTATAAACTCCACAAGAATTATAAATAATTACTTACTGAAATAAAAAAACAAAGCCTGCTTTGCAGTCTTTCCTGTTTTATTCATTCCGCAGCTTGAAATAAATTTCAGCTGCTTCATGCATAAAACAGGAAAGCCATCTATCGATGGCTTTGTTTTGTGGGAGTTACTGGATTCGAACCTGTGACCCTCCCGACTTTGTCGGGATGCTCTGAAGCAGCTTTATGACCTAAAAATTAAATCTTCAATCATTTTTCTGCTTTTCCAACTTTTAATTTGTTGCTCAAACTTCAATGCCATCGCTTTATTTTCAAATCCCTGTTTCCATACAACTTCCCAATCCTTTTCATTTCCTGTGTACCCGGCATGTTTCGAATTATGCCTCCTCAAACGCCCATTTAAGTCCATTGTACTTCCAATGTAATATCGGTCTA
>JAZDMF010000341.1:0-9506 GCA_043801235.1 Bacteroidota bacterium
GCAGCATTCATACATGACATGTCGCGGTTGCACGATGGGAAATGCAGTGAGCACGGACAACGCGCTGCTGATGATAAACTGCCCCTGTTCCTGCCTTTGTTCAGAACCAATGGAATGAAAGAAGAGGACATACCTTATATATATAGTGCTGTTTCCAATCACTCCATTCCTTCAGACATTTCAAAAGATCATCCTCATTATATTGTAACAGCCATTCTGAAAGATGCAGATGCGCTTGACAGGGTAAGGATAAGTCCAAATGACCTTAAATTAAAATTTCTGCGCTTCAGTGAAAGTATTTCGCTTATTTCATTTGCGGAAGAATTATTTTACCTCACGCATAACAAGACTATCAGGGGGTTTGAAGAAATGCTGATTTATTCAGAAAGCATAAAAAAAATAATGTAAGAGGTCAGATGTAGGATGTCAAATATCAAATGTAGACATTGCGTACAAAAAAAATTAATTCTTTTGTTTTACCGTATTAGTTGATTTAGCTATAATTTTTATTAATTCTTCATTTTCTTTTAAAAGAAAAACCAATACTTCATCTTCAGGTGATATAAGTTTTGAAAAATTAATAAGACGTAACCAAAAGAAAGATTCTCTTAATTCTTTAAGAACAATTTGCCGTTTATGTATAAAGTCGCGCGTGCTTTCAGCAGAGTGAGACTCTTCATAATTTGCACCTGAAGAAGATGCTGCCCTGAATAACTGCCCGTATATATGTCGCCCTTCATAGGTTTTATTCAACTTCTTCCCCAGTTCAATTACTTTTGCTGCAAACATCAGAAAACGATTTGTCATTTCTTCTTTCATAACCACAAATTTACATTTGACATCCTACATCTGACCTCTTACATCTGATATAATATTTTAAAAAGGCAAATCATCCAGCTCCGTTGGTTCGGGCGGTATGTCCAGGTTTGCAGGCAGGTCGGGTTGAACCGGTCTGTTATTTGTCATGCCCTGTGAATTAGAATGTTCCACTTTCCATGCTTTGGCTTCTGTGTACCAGCGCCCTTTGCTTTCGCGGCTTTCAAGGTCGAATGCAATTTTCAGTTCATCGCCTGTATTGAAATTAAAATTTTCAGCTTTTTCATTCCATAAGGCAAAGCAGACTTTTTTCGGAAATTTTGTTTTCGTTTCAATGACAAATTCAAGCTTCTTCAGTTTTCCCTTAGCGGTATCAATATTCTGAACAGGCATCACGTGTATTAATTTTCCTTCTGTTTCCATATTTTTATAGTTGATTTGTTTAGCTAAATTAATAATTTGAAGATAATCTGCAGAAAAATAATATTGATTATCTATATCTCTTGAAAAGAGTCTACTGTCCGACTTCGATTAACTACCATTGACGTATTTTTCTAAATAACTAACATTGAACGAAATAAATAATGAATAATGAATAACGAATTTCGAATATCGAACTTGAATAAAACGTCATTTATATTGCTTTTTTTGTAAAAAATTATCCCTCAGTCTGACAACAGTATTTCTACTCCTTTTGTCAGGTTGAGTCAAGCAATGAGTGAAACGAAGTGTTATCGAAAACCCTGACATTATAATGATTTTAAAAAATACTGTAGTTTTACAAAAAAACACTATGGAGAAAAAACCTGCCATGCATTTTGTTTGCACACTTGAAGAAGCAAAGGAACTGGCTTCAAAACATAAAAATTTCCGGGTATCGGACTGCGGTTGCAGGGATAGAAAAGGCCGTTGCAAACAATCGCGTCACGATGTTTGTCTGATGTTTTATAAGCATGTTGAAGGTAGCGGCGGAGAAAAAAAAGAAATCAGCAAAAATCAACTGCATGAAATATTTTCAGAAGCTGAAAATAAAAAACTTGTTCCCCGCCCTTTCCGAAGCGATGACCGCAAAATTGCTGAAGGCATTTGTTTTTGCTGCAATGATTGCTGTTCTTATTTCCTCGATCCTTCGGAAGCATGTGATAAAGGAAAGCATATTGAATCAACTTTCATGAATGACTGCACTCATTGCGGCCTGTGTGAAGATGTTTGTTATTTCGGAGCCCGGAAGATGAAAAACGAAATGCTGAAGTTAATTTCCGGAAAATGTTATGGCTGCGGGTTATGCATAGACTCCTGTCCTGCAGGGTGCATCAGCATGATGAAAAGAAAATAATGTAATGTCAAATGGCAGATGTAAGATGTCAGATTTGGTTTCAAAAATATAAGCGTTATTACAATTGATCTTTTTACTGACAATCCTATTATTTTGCTTTAGCTTTTTTCTGTGCTTTTGATTTCTTCTCCGTTTTTTTTATGTTCTTCTCTGTTTGTTTCACCAGCATTTCAAGGGTGGAACTGCTGAGGTATTCTGTAATAAGATTATTCATCCCCTTCCAGTATTCTTTTGCTTCGCAAATTCCTGTTTTTTTGCATGTTTTCGGATCGTTTATGCAATGAATAATATAGGGACCCGCTTCAAAGGTCCTGTATATATCAATTATCTTTATTTCCGATGAGGGTCTTTTTAATATATATCCGCTTTTTTTTCCTGCAATATTTACAATCAGCCCCGAAACTTTCAGCGATGCTATGATAGGATCAAGATATTTTTCGGACAGGACCTGATTTTTAGCAATGTCTTTCTGATGAAGGCCTTCATGATTCTTTGATAAACCCAGTTCGATCATGGTTCTCAGGCCATACCTGATTTTTGTGTTTAATTTCATTTTCGATACAATTTAAAAATACTTATACAAATGTATGAAATACTTAAACAAGCGGGAATAATTGTATAATATTATTTTAAATTTTTAAAAAAGGTGTTTTTATCGAAAAATCTCTATCCTCCGAATTATAATTCCGGAAAAATTGTTTCTCGTAAACATAAAATATTTTTGTTTTTTTTCTTTTTCACCTCAGGTTTATCTGAATTTATCTGGTATTTATCTTTACAAAACCAGCAACCGCCTCTAAGTGTTTTCCACAGCAGGCACTAAGCGAAATCATTATTTTACATTAATAATGTATCGGACTATTGACAAAGCTTATTATTTTAAGTATTTTTACTCATCGAATTAAAGATTTTACATAGAAATAAAAAAAAATGACCTATGGAACGCAGATTTACCTACCCCGCAAAGCTCATTCTTGGTTTGGCTTTGGTTTTTGTATTTTCAACTGCAAAAACACAAAATATCAATAATTATATTGACTCAACTCAGCGATCTGATGACATCTTAAAAAACCCGACTAATTGGGTTGAAATGATGATCCAACCGAATGCAAATTTATATGATATTGAAACAGCATTTGAAAATGCATGGGCAGGAAAAACACCTGAAAAAGGACAGGGATACAAGCCTTTTAAAAGATGGCTTTATCAAATGCAATCCAAAGTTGATGCTACAGGTACTATATATAACTTTTCAGCAAAAAACCGTGAAGAACTGATAGCATATGAAATTGCGAATCCTGCTTCACTATTGAAATCAAACACAGGTGACTGGGTTTCGTTAGGACCTACCCAGCCTCCCGGTTCTGTTTCAAACCAGCCTGGTGGAAGCGGACGATTGAATTTTATAACATTTCATCCAACCGATCCTGATATTATCTTTACTGGCGCACCATCAGGAGGTGTTTGGAAAACAGTTAATGGTGGTCTGAGTTGGACACCTATAGCTGATGATTATGCTAACCTAGGAGCTTCCAGTCTTGTTATAAATTATAACAATACCAACATTATGTATCTTGCCACCGGGGATGCTGATGCCAGTGACACATATACCGTTGGCATTTTAAAAACGACTGACGGAGGTGCTACATGGAACACAACTGGTTACGTGAGGACAACAAGCCAAAAAGAAACTATTTACAAGCTGATAATGCACCCTACTGATCCCAAAACAATGTATGCTGCAACATCTGGTGGACTTTATCGGACTACTGACGGATGGATTACTTCAACAAAACCTTTTGGCGGAACTGTTTTCGATGTTGAATTTAAACCCGGGGTTCCCAACACGATTTATGCCTGCCCCTATGGCGGAGGTGCAATTCTTTTATACAGGTCAACAACCGGAGGTGCAGTTGGAACATGGACAAACGAATCAACTGGCCTGGCTACCACAGGAGCCTACCGTTACCAGATTGCTGTTTCTCCAGTCAGCCCCAATAATGTTTGGTTGCTTGCTTGTAGTACCACTTACGGGTTCTACCGTTTTTATACAAATACCGTCTCCGGAGCAGCTTCTAATTGGACTCTAACATATACTCCCGGAATGAATATTCTTGGCACAAATGCGGATGGCAGCAGTTCAGGTGGACAAGGATGGTACGATATTACACTCGCAGTTTCACCTATAAACTCACAGATTATTTACGTTGGCGGTATTGAATTGTTTAAATCAACAAATGGCGGAGCCGCTTGGACTTGTAATACTTTCTGGAATTCAAATGCAGGTTATCCATACGTTCATGCTGACCAGCATGGCACTGAATTCTCTCCGCTGGATCCCACAGGAAATACTATTTATGCAGCTCATGATGGCGGAGTTTCAAAAACAACAGATAATGGAACAACTTGGACAGATATTACTAATAACATGGCGATAGCACAAATGTACCGACTTGGGGGAAATGTTCAAAATACCATTATTACCGGATGGCAGGACTGCGGATCCTATAAATATGATAATTCTTCAGGTTCTGCTATTTGGTCACATGTTTTATATGGTGATGGAATGGAATGCGCAGTTGACCCGACCAATACCCAAATATTATATGCTGAAACCTATAGTGGTTATATGCACAGATCCACCACTGGCGGAATGAGTTGGTCTTACATTTGGCCTGGGCAACCCGCAGGCCAAGGAGGAACGGGTTACTGGGTTACTCCTTACATCATGCATCCGACTACCAATACCACTCTATACAGCGGATATGCCCAGATTTGGAAATCAATTAATAGTGGAACCGCCTGGGCGCAAATCGGGACATTAACCGGAACAGATGATGTAGTGGCGATGGCCAATACACCAGCATCTCTTACAACATTATATGTTGCCAAAGTAAGTACCTTCTTCCAGACTTCGAACGACGGAACGGCTTGGAATAACAGAACAACAGGCTTACCTGTTACCAGTGCATCTATTTCCTATATTGCTGTCAGCACCATTGATGCCAATAAAGTTTGGGTAACTTTCTCCGGTTATTCGAACGGGAATAAGGTTTTCTATTCTGCAAATGGAGGTACAGCTTGGTCAAATATTTCTTATAATTTACCTAATATTCCTTTCAATACTGTAGTATATGATCCATACACTTTGAATGTATACGTTGGCGGCGACTTTGGCGTTTATTATTATGATGCTGCTAACTTAAAATGGATATTATTCAACAATGGTTTACCAAATGTAAAAGTCAGCGAGCTTGAAATATACAACAGCGGATCGCAATCAACAAGCAAGCTCCGTGCAGCAACCTACGGCAGAGGATTATGGGAATCTGATCTTTACGCTGCAACGGCATTAGATGCAGAATTAAATACTGTGATAGCTCCTAACGGAGGTTTTTGTGATGCCCAAACAGTGACTCCTGTAGTTGTGTTGAAAAATAAAGGAACTACCCTTCTTACAAGTGCAACAGTAGCCTATAGTATTGACGGAGGTGCCGGAGGTACAGGTAGCACTGGCTGGACCGGAAGTCTTGGTACCGATGGAACATCGCAGGTTGCATTTCCTGCTATTTCTCTGACCGCAGGATCACACACTTTCATTGCAACTGTTTCTGCACCGAATGGAGGTGCTGATGGTAATTCTACCAATGATAGTTATACAGTAACGTATAATGTTATTACCGGAACAACGGGTATTAATTACTCGGAAAGTTTTGACGCTGTTGGTTTGCCAGCTGGATGGACTACAACAATACTTAATAATGGTGGTTCAACTGCTCCGACATGGACACGTGTGACAGTCGGCGCAAATCCAGTTTGCGCTACACATAGTGGTGCCGGAATGGCTCAGTATAATTCCTTTTCTGCCGATGTGAATGATATCATGCGGTTGAATTCAACTCCCTTAAACTTCTTTGGCAAGACGGGTGTTTCCATGGTTTATTGGATGTATCATAACAACGCTTCAAGCACATTAGTTGATGAACACATACAGGTTCAATATTCCACTGATGGTATTAACTATTATAATATCGGCATACCCAACAGAAGGTATGCTACTGCAAACGGATGGGTTTCGCAGACAATCAACCTTAGTTTGCTTGACGGACAAAGCTGTGTTTATATTGGATTTATGGGGCAGGCACAGAAAGGCGGTAACATGTTCATTGACGACATTAGCATTACAGGGTCAGCTGCAGCTTGTACTCCACCCTCTACTCAGGCAACAAACTTTTCTGCAAGTTCTATAACCAGCAATTCTATGACAATAAACTGGACCAGAGGAAATGGAAATAATGTTTTAATTGTGGCAAGAAAAGGCCTTACACCAGATACCGATCCGGTAAGCGGAACAACCTATACTGCAAACGCTGTTTTCGGGGCAGGTCAGATAATTGGAACCGGTAATTATGTTGTTTACAATGGAACAGGCACATCTGTCAATGTTACCGGACTCCTTGGGAATGAAGCGTATTATTATGCAATTTATGAATACACTACAACGGGGACATGTTACAATCCTATTGAACTCACCGGTAGTGCCACGACCCTTGGCCCACCAACAGTTGTGACGACTTTGCCCTACTCAATAACATCTACAGGAGCTATGTCAGGTGGAACTGTTACCAATACCAATGGTTCTCCATTAACAGCAAAAGGCGTTTGCTGGAGCACATCATTAAACCCAACAATATCTGACAGCAAAACGGACGATATTGGTGGTGGCACAACTGCCGGAACTTATACAAGTACTCTGTCTGGATTATTTTCTTCATCATCATATTATGTCAGAGCATATGCCACCAATTCTTATGGAACTTCTTACGGAGAAAATTATACTTTTTCCACAGCGTCTTCCGCATGCGGAACCTATAATCTTAACTTTGCTGAAGGCTTCAATTCAACAGTAATTCCAAGTTGCTGGAGCACTACCATTGTTACAAACCCAGCGGGAGTAGCCCCTGCAATCACTTTTGTTGCTTCAGGAGCTAATCCTACTGTTACGCCTAGTGAAGGAACCGGTTTTGTCCGGTTTAATTCGTATGACTGTGAAGTGGGTGACAAGATCCGATTGGTTTCACCTGCTCTTTCAACTGTCGGAAGAACGAACATTCAGGTGCTTTTCGACTGGTTTCAAGACACAGGCTACCCTACAGCACATGATTCAGTGCGTGTATCCTGGTCTACTGACGGAGTCACCTGGACTAAAAATGGCATTGCACCGAATAATTTTGACAGGTATAATGCTTCAACTACCGGCTGGCAAGCAAAATCTGTTACTTTACCCGCCGGTGCCGAAGGACAGGCAACGTTGTACGTAGGTTTATTGTTTACTTCTGCCTATGGGAATTATTGTTCTTTGGATAATTTGCGCATTACTGCTACTGCTTCCTGCACACAGCCAACAACACAGGCATCGGGCTTCAATACATCTTCTGTTACAAATACCTCAATGAACGTGAACTGGACCCGCGGAAATGGTACCGGCGGAGTTATAGTTGTTGCTAAGAAAGGAAGCGCCGTAAATGCTGATCCTGCATCCGGTGTAAGTTATACTGACAATGCAGCATTTGGATTAGGTGATTACCTTGGATCCGGCTGCTATGTTGTATACAAGGGGACTGCTGCAACTAAGAATATTACTAACCTGGAAAAGAATGCAACATATTACTTTGCTATTTACGAATACCAAACAGTTGGAACATGCTATAAATTCCCTGCTCTCACAGGCAATCAGGCTACACCCTGCATATATAACACCTTCCCGTTTACAGAAGGTTTTGAAGGAGGTTCTATTCCTGTGTGCTGGACGAATACAATTGTATCCGGATCGACGAACTGGACGTACGTTGTTGGAAACGATGCCGTGAATCCTCCAGTAACTCACGGGGGCAATTATAACGCATGTTTGAAAAGAACATCCGGCGGTACTGATGTAACGCGATTATCAACACCACAGCTTGATATAAGCGGCCTTACAAACCCTCAGCTTACATTCTGGTATGCTCAGCAACTTAATGGCAGTAACCAGGATGAACTGAGAATTTATTATAAAACTTCTGCCGGAGGTTCATGGAATTTATTATCCACTCTTACGAATAATCAAACTGCATGGAAAGCTATTACTATTACACTTCCTTCCAAAACAAACGATTATTATATCGGATTTGAAGGAACAGCAAAATATGGCTATGGAGTTTGTATTGATGATATCGCTGTTTGCGATGGTGTTTCAGCTACTAATCCATCTGATCAGGCCATTTGTGAAGGAAGCGGTACATCATTCAGCACAACAAATACTGCCGGATGGTTTTACCAATGGCAGGTTTCAACGGACGGAGGATTAAACTATGATGATATCACCGTCGCAGGATCAAATCCAACGTATGGTGGATGGACGACCAATTCGCTGACACTTACAGGTACTGTTGTAGGTAATAACGGAAATAAATACAGATGCATCATTAATGTTAGTGGTTGTATCACTACTACAAATGCCGGTACACTTACAGTAAATCCTTTGCCTGTAGCTCCCGCTTTGGCCCAAAGCGACCGAATTAATTTCTGCGCCGATGATGCGGGAACCATCAACCTTAGCGTTACCGGAGGTTCCGGTACTTCCGTAGGCTGGTATACCACAAGTTGTGGTGTAGGTTCCATTGGAACAGGTAATCCTTTGAATATTGCATCGCCTGCTGTTACAACTACATATTATGCACGATGGGAAACCGCTACATGCGGCAACTCAACCTGCCGGAGCGCTACTGTTACGGTATACAACGCCCCTGCCATCACCGATCATCCTGATGATATGCTGAATATTTGCTGGGGTGGAAACACATCCTTCGGTGTTACCGCAACAGGTGAAGGTCTGACTTACCTGTGGCAGGTAAACAAAGGGGCCGGCTGGCTTGATATTCCGGTTAGCGGAACTTATCCTGTAGCAACTACAAACACGCTGAGTGTTGCCGATGCAGGTGGCCTTAACGGTTACATTTACCGTTGTATTGTGAGCGGCACATGCACCCCTGCATGCACATCAGGCACAGCGACCCTGACCGTAGTTCCCCCGGTTCTTACCAGCACGGATGTTCGTTTTAATGAAGCTACGCTGAACTGGTCGACATTCTGCGGCGGAGCAACCGGCTACAAAGTGCGTTATACCAATACTACTACAGGTAACACTACTTCGTTCACAACAACCGGCACATCTGTTAAGATATCCGGCCTTACAGCAAATATATACTATACGTGGCAGGTAAGCCCCAATTATGGCGCGGGATATAAGTCGTATTCCGATCCTGCAAACTTCACTACTGCAAATCCGGTACTCACCACCACCAACATTGCCACC
>JAZDMF010000374.1:0-5916 GCA_043801235.1 Bacteroidota bacterium
GACATACTGGACTTTATTTCCAATGTATTCAATACTCTCTAAAGTTTCAAGACCTGAATACTCAAATACATTTTTAAGAAACCATTCAGGTAGAAATTTAATAAGCCAAACAAGAAAATAAGTGGATTGATCTTCTTTAACTTTTGTTTTTATTAAAGCATCATATAATGATTCAACGATTGCCATTCTTTAAAAAAACTATTGTCATCAAAAATACATTTTTTTTTCTTTTATAAGTAGCAACTCAAAGCAACAAAGTGAATAATTCACCATAAACCCTTTATTTACGGGCATTGCAGAACAATAAAGGAATTTTGTATATTATCTTTGTATCATAATTTAAACAACAAAACCATGATACAACATGCTTTTAATTTCATCCTCGGAACAGCCGCCACAGTCGGTACAGTTTCCGTCATTGATGGTATCGACCCGAACAACTTCGGTACTATTGAAGAACTGATAAAATACATTATCAGCATCGTTGGTGGAATCCTTGCAACTATCATCATCAATTTATTGAAGAAGAAATTTCCAGAATGGTTCAACACTCAAAAAAAACTTAAAGGATAATTTATGACCGCATTAAAGCCGTATCAAGTCCGTATCAAGGCCGCTTAAAGGTAGCAATTCAATGAAAAAAAAATGAAAAACAATTTTAATACTAATTTCTAAATTTTTAAAAAATGGCAATCGTACAAAATCCAATCACAGGCAGGACCAAGAAAAAATTTGGTACTGCTGTTTTCTCCAAACAATTTGGAAAAAACACCATGCGCACAAAACCTATTGAAGTGCGTAACCCGAAAACACTCCTACAGAGGCAACAGCGCAGCAAGTTCGCCCTGATGGTCGAACTGTCCAGAATGTTCATGGGCTTTATCCGTATAGGATTTAAGCAAGTTTCAATCGGTATGTCCCAGTTCAACACGTTCATGAAGTCCAACATCTATAACGTGATCACCGGAACATATCCGAATTATACAATTGACTTTACGAAGTTGATTGTTACCAAAGGTACGCTCACTGGTGCTGATGGTGGAACTGCCGCAGCTGCTTCCGGTCGTAAAGTAAACATTGGCTGGAATGACAATTCTGGAACTGGTGATGCCTTGGCTACTGATAAGGCTATGCAGCTTATCATCAATTATGATAAAGGTGCAGTCGTTCAGGACACCATAAACAAAACCCGCGTAGATGTTACAAGTCAGCTTACCGTTCCTTTGTCCTGGGTAGGGGATGACGTTCATGTTTATCTTTCCTTCTCAGATGCATCAAGTGCAAAAGTAGCTGACAGCATTTTCCTGGGCACTGTTACGATTCTCACTTAATTTTTTTTCTCGGTTATCTTCCATGGCCCTTGGGAAGTTGTCCGCATAAATCGGCAACTTCCCTTTTTTATGCCTCAACAAAATGTTCATTAAATTCTAAAATCCAAAATCGTAAATCTAAAATCTTTTTAATATGGCACGTATAAATCAAGGCTTCTTAGGCAACGCATCCGGCAAGCTCGGAAATGTTGTATTCGCAAAATGGCGCAGACTCTATACTGCACGCCAATATCAGCCCGACATTCAGGATGCAAATTCTCCTGCACAACAAAAGCAGCGCTCACGAATGGTCGCTTTGCTTCAGTTTCTCAAACCGCTGAATAAAACTTTCATCCGTTCATATAATTCTCCGTACACTAAAAACTCCACTCCATGGGCAAAAGCAATCCGCGACAATATGCCTGGGGTTTCTCCTGAAGGTTGTTTTCCGATAAAGTACCTGAAACTTGGAGAGCCCAGGTATCCTGCACCGGAAATTTTTAATCCAATATACAATCCTTTCATCGATCAGGTTCATTTCAAGTATCGCCCGGCAGGTTTGCAGCCACAAACGGAATCTTTTCCTTATCATATAACTTCCGTGCTCGGCAAATACGCATCTCCCGAAGGACAGCATGAATTTGATGTACGACATCTGCTTTGCATGCTCCCCGATGATGAATTCTGGTGTTCCACCTACGACGGCTATGAAGAAACAGTGTACACTAATTTCTGGCATCATGGTGTTTTATTCTTCATTTATTACGACACCTATAATGAGAAGGTTTATCAGAATCCTTTTGAAAATATTTCTTCTCCTGCATACTTTCAGCCTCGCTCCCTGCTTGAAGGGTTTAATACCAATGTTAAGGAAAACCTTGTTCCATCCAAGGCCATCACATGGCAATACAAGCATGAATCAAATATCTGGTATCTCGATTTCAATATCAATTTTCAAAAAACACAGCTCACAACCCCTGCAAATTATACCCTTATCTTCTGGGGTGTTGGCTTGGTCAATAACGATCATAGTCAGTCAGGGCCTTATGAGTGGGATCTTCAGGAAAGCACTTATGAAATAACGCTCGGTGAACATGGTCTCCCTGGCTCGGCAATTCTGCTCTATGCAATTTTTGACAAAAGCGGTCAACAGGTCTCTCGCTTCAACCGCATCTACATTGACAAAGGCAGCGATGGTAATACTTACCCGTATTTCGACCAGCTTTTCCTTTGCAATTATTCTCATCCGGCTTCATTTATTCTTTCAGGCAATCAGTGCGGTTTCTGCGGAAACATTGACGAACTCTTTTCCGATTTCATTGAACTATGGGAACAGGGTGTCATTCACAGTGACAACGAACCTGCACCGGTTACTGAATATGGCTTGAAAATAACACATCCAACAAATGGAGATTTACAGACTTCCGGCTATAAAAGGGTTGAAGGCACAACATACTTTTTTAATGTTGACCAAAACGCTCATCTTGCACCAGTGCCAAATCAGGGTTTTGTTTTTTCTGCTTTTTCAGGTTCTGATGCTGCTGATGTCGTTCCCGTGAGTGAAGGTGTTTTCAACATAAAAATGTCAAAAGCACGGGCACTCTCAGCAGTATTCGCTCAGCAATAATTCATTTTTTTTCATTCATTAACTTCAAATCCCTTGAATTATGGAACCCATTAACCCGATAGACTATAAAGAATTCAATATAGAAGTGTTCAGCCCTGATGGAACATTCATCAAAGAAGGCCGAATTAACAGCGTAGGCACTTTCTATTGCCCCGGCCTTACTCCTGGGCAAAAGTATATGGTGGTCTTTTCCTACAACAACATATTGCTTCTAATCGCTGATTTTATGTGCGACACTTCCGGCAGTGTTGTTTACCTCAGTCCCGGACACTTTGTTTTCAACAATGGCATTTCCACCATTCCACCGAAAGCCGGAAATGAACTTGCAACAAAGATCAAGCGCAGGGAAGAATTCAAAGTTCCTTTCCAGCAGTGGGAAAAAAAGATCATCGAGAATTACATTACTGCACATCGTGGCGAAACTTCCATGTGCGGTATGAATTACAGGCATCCGCGCTTTAAAGCAGGCGCAGCTCTTGCAAAGTCAGTGAAATAAGTAAAACCAAGCTATTCATGAAAAAAATTGATTACAGCAAATTCAAATGTGAGGTTTACGCTCCTGATGGTACGTTCATCGGTGAAGCAAAGATTAACAGTGCAAATATTTTTTATTGCCCTGGGCTG
This sequence comes from Bacteroidota bacterium, assembly GCA_043801235.1. Taxonomy (GTDB): domain Bacteria; phylum Bacteroidota; class Bacteroidia; order Bacteroidales; family CG2-30-32-10; genus DAOQAK01. Next base: position 3,562 of record JAZDMF010000374.1, read on the forward strand.
GTGCCCGGCCAGAAATACGACCTGGTATTTTCTTATGATGGCATTCTGTTAGTGATCATCGCCTTTATGTCAGAAGAAGCCGGAAAAGTGGTTTATCTTTCACCTGGACACATTCTTTTCAACAGGGGTATTGAATCACCATCCACATCTTTGCTTGATTGTATAAAGGATAAAATCATCAAACGGGATGAATACCATGTACCTATTAAAAGATGGGAAAAGAGGACGTTAGAAGTAATCTTTGAATCATCACATGGACACAATGCAGGTCAGTCAAGTCAAAAGAAGGTTGCCAAATTTAAAGCAGGAGCAGCCCTGGCAAAGACTGTTAAATGATCTATAGTTATATTTCAATGCTGGTGCAGTTATTCAGCAACTTTTTGGTAGTAACATTATAAATTCTATTTTTGCATGAGAATAAGGCTTACAGAAAATAGGGGTGTTGGGCATTTCGTTAGGCACATGAAAATTGAATCTTCTGAAAGCCGCACTGCGGAAGTAGCTCAGTTGGTAGAGCATCAGCTTCCCAAGCTGAGGGTCGCGGGTTCGAATCCCGTTTTCCGCTCAAAAAAATGAGAAATAATATTTCTCTTTTTTTTAAAGAGAAGAGAATTTTAAAACCCGATATTAAATCCGAAAATAATTCCGTAATGTTTTCCCCTGTAATGGTAGGGCAAATAGGTTTCCAGATATTTCTCTGATGTTATGAGGTCAACATCATTAGAGGTGCTGTTCGTATATTCAAGGCAAACTTCCGCCTGAGTACCATAGAATAAGTTCCAGGTAAAATCAAGTGCGAGCCGTTCGTATTTCAGGGTAATATCTTGAAGAAAAGGATACTCGTCAATAATATTTCCATCCAGGTATTGATATTCATTACCATGTTTGGCAAGGTTGTACGATAGTTTCAGTTTCATTGAAGATCGCGGTTTTACCCATATTTCAGAATATATTTCCTGGCTGTTATCGCCCAGATAATGTCCAAGATTATAATTGTTGCTTGCAAAAGTTACACTAGGTATGCGGTGTTTATATGTGACGGGATTGGACTGGTAATATTCACATGAAATTCCCGTATTTTTCAAAGGCCAGTTCCACAACTGCATTCCGCTTTTAAAACTGGTAATATTATTCAAAGCGGGATCAGATATGCGTGTCACTGAAAATTCATCCACAAAATAAGTAGCATAAATATGAAGATGCTTGAGAGGTCGGACATTCAGTGAAAAAAACATGTGGGAGTTCTGGTTATCAATCCCGTGATTAATGGTATGGTCAACGGTTTTAAAGAAAAGAAAAGGAATAAGGTAGGCAGGCTGGAAATCCATATCGCTGTATACAATGGAATTTCCGAACGATGCTCTTACAAATTTCCACGGGGTGAAAGAATACATATTTGCTGCAAGGTATTTTGAAACATAGCGCGCTCTGTAATCGCCCAATGGAGTGTAATAGGAACGGCTGCTGTCGATCACTTCCGAAACCAGCCAGCTATGTACATAATCGAAGGTTGCCCATTCAAAGGGATTCATGTTAAAAGTGAGCATGGGCACCGACGGATTTCTGCCTGAAAAAATATTGCTTCCGTTCATACTGTATCCCCATTGGATATTGTCTTTTTTTAGGCCAAGGTTTCCCCATTTCCAGCTCCAGCCAATGCCTCCGCGCGTTTCATCATAATCAACACCGGGGCGTTCGCCTTCATTGTATTTGTAATTACCGCAGGGAAAAGAGGTAAGATGTCCGGGTTTTGTTAAAGGTTCATTGGTAATATAATTATCCCTGAGTGAAGCATAAAACCCGAAATGTTTGCCAATGCCCATCATCATTTCGGCGCCGCCCCATGTTTGACGTACCTGGCCTGCATCGTTTGAATAAAACATAGCGCCATATATGACTTTAGTAATAAGCCAGATATCATTTTTTTTGTACTGTACCCTTGGTGTAAGTAAAGAGAGTTGGAAAATGCTGTCTTCTTTGAGTTTGATAGTTGACGGAATAAGCTTGGAATTTTCAGGTGCGTAGAGATCAATCCAGTAATGCAATTCCTTTGTCTGCCTATGGGTTAATAAAATGGAATCTTTGTTTGCTGCTTCGAGTTTTTCAGCAATATAATCTCTGGAATAAGGTCTGATATTTTCATTGAGGGAAATAATTTTTTCTGCGGCAAGTTCATCCAGAAAATCGTAAAGGGCAACATTGCTGATATGTTCAGGAATATTCTGTGATATCCCGGACAAGGTGCAGATCAATAATAAGCAGGTCAGATATAAACGGATCATATGGGTTTAGTCTTTTGTTAGTACTTCGTTGTAAAGTGATTCGTAAGCTGCTGAAAATTTTTTAACCGAGAAT
>JAZDMF010000382.1:0-9613 GCA_043801235.1 Bacteroidota bacterium
TTACGTAATACAAATAAACGACAAAAAAAACAACAATTCAAGGTTGTTGCTGATTTTTGTCAACAAATTATCAACATATTACGTATGAATTAGGCGGAGTTAGGGATTAATTTTAATTTTAAACGCAAGTCAATAGCGAAATGTGTTAGAAATATAGTGTAAATATAAGAATCTTTTCAGAAAGCATAAATTATTTCTCAGCCATTAATACCCCCTGTTATTATAAATATCTTAACTTTGTTTCTGTTACCAACAGCAATACATTAAACCCATGACACAAGAAACGAACAACAGCGATGACGAACTCGAAAAACTCCGTATAGAAAACGAGATAAAAAAAATGAAGCTTACGCTTAAACATGGTGCCGATTTTTCGCATTCGCCGGAAGAAAGTAAACTGGATCCTTTACTGGAAGCGCAATTTCTTGATAACATCGAGCGATTTGAAAATGCTTACAACAACTGCAAACAGATTCCTGTATATGATTTAATAGGAAAACCGGAATATAAAAAAGCCGGTGTTATTCCTGATGATGAAATTCACACGGAATTGCAAAAAATAATGCAGGTGATGAACGAAAACGGAATTTTTCTTGATACTCTTTGTGAAGTTGATGACCGTGTGCTTTACCGTTTTATTACTGAAGAACTTTTTTTACATGAAACCGATGATATAAGAGTGGCCGGAATGGCACACAATTTTATCTTTGAAGAATTTCATCCGAATCACGATCACGATATCAGAAACCACAGTACCGATTTTATTGAAACCTACCTGAATAAAGAATCTGATTTCTATAATACATTTCTCACAAAGGAAGCGGAAAATGATAACATATTAAAAAATTTCAGGGATGCATTTTCATCTTTTTCGCTTAATCATTTCGAAATTAAAACCATCCATTTTGATGAAGAAAATGCAAATGTGGGTTTTGAAATAAATTTTTCCGGAACCATTGAAGGAAGCACCGAAACACAAAACTTTTCAGGTGAAGGAAAAATCGAATTGATCTATATGTATGATTACTGGTGTATTCACACAGTAAATTTCCCGTCTTATATCAGCTAAGGAAGAATCATCTTAATGCAATTCCTTTTCATATTTTTGCACAATCACAACTTTGAACCTTTAACTATAAATTGACAGTAAAGCGCAATGACTATAAATAACGCTGCGCAGCAGCAAACTTGTCTACCGATAGGTAGATGACTATGAATAACGATTTTTGATTTCAGATTTTTTACTAATGACTTAATGACAGCAAAGCGAAAAACCACTAATGACTATTTTCTTAATGACTAATGACAATTGATTATGGACGCATTCAAAGCATACGACATCCGCGGTATATACAACAAAGATTTCAATAAAGAAGACGTTTACAAAATAGGTTTCTATTTACCCGGCTTGCTGAAAGCATCGAAGATACTTGTGGGACGCGATGTCAGAACTTCCTCTCCTGAAATTTTTGAATACCTATCAAAAGGCATAACCGACAGCGGCGCTGATGTTCATTACATAGGTCTTGCCACTACACCTATGGTTTATTACATTACAGCAAAATATAATTTTGATGCCTCGGTGCAGATCACTGCCTCGCATAATCCGAAAGAGTACAACGGTCTTAAAATCTCCAGAACAAATGCATTGCCTGTTGGCTTTGACACGGGTTTAGGCGAACTGGAAAAGCTTATCAAAACAGCAAAACCCGAACCTGTTTCAAAAAAAGGGAAGATTATTGATCTGGATGTCCGCAATGAATATATTGCCTTTTTGAAACAATATGTTTCGGATTACTCAAATTTAAAAATTGCTATTGACTGCTCAAATGGCATGGCCTGTCTGCTCATCAAGGAATTTCTGAACAAAGGAATTATTTATCTGTATGATGAACTTGACGGAACCTTCCCTAATCATGAAGCCAACCCGCTTGAAGAGGAAAATGTGGAAGATTTGAAACACCTGGTACTTAAAGAAAAGTGTGATATAGGTGTAATTTTCGATGGCGACGCCGACCGTGTGATGTTTGTTGATCAAAACGGGAAATTTGTATCTCCTGATTTGATGATTGCGGTTCTCGCTCATTATTTTCTGGAAGAAAAAGGGTTAAAAGGAAATGTAATTCAGGATATCCGTACTTCAAAAGCCGTAGCAGAATATATTGAAAGAATGGGAGGCAAAATGCATATGTGGCGCGTAGGCCGCGCCTATGCAGCCATGAGACTGCGCGAAATTGACGGAATTTTCGGTGGAGAACTGGCCGGTCATTATTATTTTAAAGATTTTTTTTATTCCGATTCCGGTATCATGGCCTGCCTCATCATGCTTGGAGTCATCAGCAAAATGAAAACAAAAGGAATTTCATTTTCTCAACTCATCGGGAACATTGCAAAATATGCCAACTCGGGTGAAATAAATTTTAAGATCGTGAAGAAAACAGAAGCCATGGAAAAAATAAAAGATTATTTCACATCCCTTGAAAAGCCTGTTGCATTCTACGATTTCGATGGATACCGAATTGAATTTCAAGACTGGTGGTTCAACATAAGGCCATCTAATACTGAGCCATACCTGCGTTTCCTGGCTGAAGCAACTGATATGAAATTGCTTCAGGAAAAAATAAATACAGTAAAAAATATTATTAAAGAATTCAGCTAAAATTCTTCTGATGAAGTTCCTGCCAAAAATATTTTTAATATTACTATTTATTGCTTTTTCGTTTCAACAGGGAAGGACACAGAATAATATCGCCTCCGACACTGTTCACTTAAATAAAAAACGTCTTTACTCTGTAATTGCTGCCGAAGCCCTTACTGTTGGCGGATCGCTTTACCTACTGAATAATTTATGGTACAAAGATTATCCGCGTTCATCTTTTCATTTTTTCAACGACAACAAGGAATGGCTGCAGATGGATAAACTCGGGCATGCTACTACTTCCTGCACTATCGGCGCTTTGGGTTATTATTCGCTTAAATGGTGCGGAGTTGAAAACAAAAAAGCCATCTGGTACGGCGGTGGACTTGGTTCCGTGTACCTTCTTACTATTGAAGTCCTTGACGGGCTCTCAAGCGAATGGGGGTTTTCACTGGGCGATTTTACCGCCAACACATTCGGTTCATTCGTTTTCATGAGCCAGCAGCTTGCATGGAACGAACAACGCATTATTTTTAAATGGTCTTATCACAATACAAAATTTGCTGATATTCGCCCCGACCTGCTCGGAAGCAATTTGCAGGAAAGCGTTCTGAAAGATTACAACGGACAAACATACTGGCTTTCCGGAAACATTCACTCCTTTATGAAAAAAGATTCACGGTTCCCGAAGTGGCTTAATGTTGCTATAGGATATGGAGCGGAAGGAATGATTGGCGGGTATGAAAACCCTTCTGTTCATGATGGTGTAATTATGCCTGAATACAACAGGTACAGGCAGTTTTATCTTTCACCTGATATTGATTTTACACGCATCCCCACAAAATCAAAATTTTTAAAACTGCTGTTTTACTCCCTTGATTTTATAAAAATCCCCGCACCCACATTGGGATTTTCAAAAGAAAATAATTTCCGCTTCCACCTGCTTTACTTCTGATACTGCATTTTTTTTTATTACGTATGCTTTGACCATTTTCATATCTTTACGCTAAATATATTCAATCATGCGAAAACATGTTTTATTATTAATTGTTATTTCAACAATGGTCTTGTCATGCAAACCGGGTCAGGAAAAAATTGACAGAATGCTGTATGAGGCCATTAACAAAATTCAGAAATCCGATAGCAAAGGGGCTATTGAAGATCTGACTGAAATTATCGGGTATCAGGAGAATAATTACCAGGCTTATTTTTACAGGGCAAATGCTAACTTCAACCTCAAAAAGGCAAAGGAAGCTCTTAATGATTACAATAAAGCTATTGAACTTAAGCCTGATTATGCTGATGCCTTCTATAACCGCGGCCTATGCAAACAATACCTTGGAGATAAAACAGGCGCATGCAGCGACTGGGATAAAGCCGTTGTTCTTGGGAAGCCGAATGTAAAGGATATGTTGAACAACTGCGAATAAAATTCCAAGTTCCAAATCTCAAATTCCAAATTCCAAGAGATAAGAATAAGAAAGAAAAAAGAAATTAATAAAACATAGTCATACTAAAAGCTGAAACCGGATAGCAGAATGCAAAAAACATTCAAACGTAATCAAACTTATAACTTGTCAACTTATTAACTTAGAGAAATGAAATTTAAACCCGGCGATAAAGTAAGTTTTCTCAATGAAAGGCGCGACGGCATCGTAAAAAAAGTTCTGAACAATAAAATGGTCATTGTTGAAATTGAGGAAGGTTTTGAAATACCAGTGATTGAAAGCGATCTGGTTAAATCAAATCCGTTTGAAGACGAAAACATCCCTGCTGTTAATAACGAAAACCCCGAACCTGAAAATGAAGAAAGGTTTCCCGAACGATTTGCTCTTGATGATTCCGGTACTGATGACAAAAAATTAAAACCCGGATTCTACATTGCTTTCATTCCTGAAAACGAAGAGCAGTTTCTTGAAAGCAGCTTTGCAGTATACCTTCTTAACAATACTTCTTCAGATGCTTTATTCACTTATTCGCTGATGGAAAACGGAAAATATATTTGCACCGATTTCGATCGTATTGATGAGGCAACGGCTCTGTTATTGACCGATATTGATAAATCAGGGTTCGATAAATGGGAGCATCTGCAATTTCAGTTTGTTTTTTTTAAAAAAGGATACGAATCTTCAAAAAGTCCGCAAACTATTGAACTGCGTATAAAACCGCTTCGCTTTTACAAGGAAGAAAACTATGCTTTTCTTTCCGCTATTGGAGAAAAATGCTTTTTAATTCCTTTTTCAGAAAAAGAAAAACAGGAACCCGAAGAATGCCCGCATACCGGACAGGTATGGAAAGAAGAACAATGGAAAAACGAGAAAATTATGAAATTACCGGGACTTAAAATCGTAGGGCATATTAACGATTTGCAGAAACCTGCCGCATTTCCGGAAAAACATCTGACCGAAAACGGTGTTGCAGAAGTTGATCTTCACATAGAAGAACTTATTGACGATTTCTCAAAATATAAAAATCATGAAATGCTTTCCCTTCAGCTGAATTATTTTGTGAAAATGCTTGATAGCGCCATTACTGATAAACTTAAAAAAATCATTTTTATTCATGGTGCTGGTAACGGCATGCTGAAGCAGGAAATCATCAGCAGGTTAAAAAACAATTATCCCGATTTGATTTATGCTGATGCTTCAATGCTTCGGTACGGTAATGGAGCAACAGAGATAATTCTTAAAAACCATTGAATTGCCTCGCCTCAAATGGACGGATATCATAGCAGCCAACACATAAAGTCAAAAAAAATGCTACATTTATTTTAACATGAAAAACCATCTTTTTTGACCGTGGTGACGGTACTGAAAACCTGTTTTTGAAAAATGCCTGATCCCTTGCGTTCCATTTGAAGAATAAACATCCCATGAAGATACTGCTCAGCTTACTCTTTGTTTTATTTTTCTCTGCATCTTTATGTTCCCAGTCTTTGGTCCGTGTTAAACATTTCGGAAAGAACAAAGGGCACATAAAAATGTACCTGCATGTCCCTCCTGATACAAACAAAAACAAAACAATGCCGCTGGTGGTGGTATTGCATGGCTGCATGCAATGTGCAGGTACCGTAGCTGCACAAACCGGATGGAACAAACTGGCCGATGAATACGGTTTTTATATACTGTATCCGGAACAGAGAAGGGTCAACAATCCGGCAAAATGTTTCAAATGGTATAAAAAAAAATAATGGCGAAAATTATTCTATTAAAGAAATGATTGATTTCATGAAAGCGGGTTATGCCATCGACTCCTCAGAAGTATACATCACAGGCCTTTCGGCAGGTGCTGCCATGAGCGTGATCATGATGGCAGATTATCCCGGCACTTTTAAGTCAGGGGCTGTTTTTGCGGGAGCGCCTTATAAAGCCGGACAGGGATTGATCTTAGGCACACTGACGATGCTGGGATGGAGACTGAAATCGCCGCAGGGATGGGGAAATGTTATCCGGAAAAGCAATCCCGGCTATACCGGTAACTATCCTGATATGATCATTTATCAGGGAAATAATGACTGGATAGTGAACAAAAGAAATGGAGTGGAATTAATGGAACAATGGACGGATCTGCACAATACCCCTTCACAACCGGCTGAAACAGTTCCGCAATTTTTAGGTAATAAAGACATTGAACGGAATGTTTACCGCGATTCCATAAATAATGATGTTGTTATTTTTTATAAAGTAAACAGGCTGAATCATGCGTTGCTTGTGAATCCCGGCTTCTGCAAAACAGAAGGCGGCAGGACAGGTTTTTTTGCGAAAGACAAAAATTATCATTCTACTTTATGGACTGCTTATGATTTTGGATTGATCACTGCACCTGTGATAAGCGGAAAAACAGTTGTTGAAAAAGAAGAAAAAAATATCATCTATACCGTTCCTTTTTCAGATAAATCAACCTATAAATGGTCCTTCCCGTACGGATGCACTGTTGTTAAAAACGAAAACTCCAACACAATAACTCTTGACTGGGGGGATTCTTCCGGAAGTATAAATGTTACAGAAACAGATTCGTTGTTTTGTAATAAACAATACCAGACACTTTTTGTGAATGTCATTGATGCTGATGTGAAATGAACGGATATATTGCAATGAAACAAAACAATTGCATTAAGCCAATTTGAAGGTTAAACTCGTGTACACCTTAATGGCGTTTTCAGACGGGTATTATTTATAGTAAAGGAAAAACATGGTATTTTAGCCTGACCGTCAGAAGTTGCTGACGGACTTATTTATTACTGTAGAATACAAGGATGAAAAATGAAAATTAGAAATTTGGAATTGGCATCGGTTCTGTATTTGGCAATTCCATATTTTATATTTATTGTTGGCTGGATGAACATATTTGTGGCTATTGGGTTATTTATCTTTCTTTCAGTTGCTCTATTTTTTTATTTTAAATCCGGTACGACAGAAATATTTAATTTAAATTTTCGCTATTTTATTTTTGCCTGCGTAATAATAATAGCCTGGATTCTTTTGTCCGGAGTTGGTGGTATTTCATCGCAAAACTCCGATTATTCGAAACATAATGCAGTTTTTCGTGACTTGATTACTTTAGACTGGCCTGTTTTTTACGACGGTAATTCTGCACTCATTTACTATGTTGCATATTATTTGCCGGCAGCAATTGTTGGGAAATTATTTGGCTGGAGTACCGCTAATATTGCAATAATAATTTGGACAATATCGGGGGTTTGTTTGTTTGTATTATGGGTTTCTGTAAATGCAAAAACCAACGTGATAATTTCCGTTTTCGTAATAATTATATTTTCGGGAATGGATTTTATCGGAAATGTACTGTATGGTCACTTCCCTGGTGGAACCGAGCACATGGAATGGTGGAATAGAATAATAATAATGCAGTATTCTTCAAATACCACATTATTATATTGGGTACCTCAGCATGCGTTGGGAGGATGGATTGTTTCATCTGTTTTAATTTATCTGTTTAAAAGAAAGCGCCTGGAAAGATCCATTTTTTTATTCATCTCACTTTCTCTTTTATGGTCTCCGTTTATTACAATAGGATTAAGCGTTTTCATCATTGCCCTGTTGATCGGGCGTTCATGGAAGATAAAGTCATATATTAGCGTTCATAATCTGATCGGGGTATTTCTCTCTGTTATTATTGTATCATATTATATTTCTTCCAACAGATATGGATTAGGTCTTCATGACTTTTCCTGGCGGCTTATTAACTATAATGATAATTGGCATAGATTACTGATCATGTATTTATTGGAATTTGGTCTGTTGGCCTTTGTCATTTATAAAAATTTTAATTCAAGTGACAAAATAATGCTGATTGCGGCGGTTTTATTTTTACTGCTGATTCCTTTCTACATAATAGGAATTTATAATGACCTGGGTATGCGATCAACCATACCTGCATTAACTATCGTGATGTGTTTTTCCGCACAAGCCTTGAGATGCAGGAAACCAATATGGATCATTATTATATTGCTGATAGGTTCCCTTACTGCTGTTCCTGAAATTCTCAGGCCTGTGAGAGCCGGATGGAATTATACATTTTGTGATGGGTGGTATAGTATATGGGCTACCGGGAATAATTTACGAAATCAATACATAGGGCAAACAGATTCATTTTTTTTCCGTCATTTATCTTCACAAAATAAGTCCTCTCCAAAAAACACATTGCAGTTGGAAGATTTAACATGGCAAAAAGGTTCTTTAAGTGATAATAAAGAAATTGAAATTAGTTTAGAAAATAAAACTGTAAGATCAAAGGTAGCTGTTGATGCTGCAATTTATAGCAACCTGAATATCATTCCTGGTCATTATATAGTTAAAATAGGAGTTTCCGGTGAAATAATTTCAGGTACCGGACATTTTTCTTTGTCTGGGAAAAATAAGCTGATATCACTTCCGGTTGGAGTCTATGGAATAGAAAATTCTTTTTATTGTCACGCTGAAATAAACAAAGATGACATAATAGCTTTTGGCCTGGGAGGATGGGGTATTGGTTCAGGGTTCATTAAGCTGGAAAACCTGGCCTTTTACAAATATGATTAAGTTCATGTATTAACTTGTGTCTGTATATAAAGTCAATGTTTCATAAACAGTACAAAAATCAGAAACGGATCAGCATATGGTTTTATCAAAAATTATTCAAAACCACACATCATTCTTTTAGAAACTATATAATGCTGCGTTTGCAATGTTACAAAATACACTCCCGATTTATAAGCTGACACATCCACTGTATAACTATCAGCAATTTTATCAGAGAAAATAAATGATATTATCTTTTTCCCGAAAACATCATATATCTCAATAATACCGCTTTCGCGCGAAGGAAGGTCGAAATCAATATAAACAATATTTCCCGATGGATTAGGATAAATCTTCAGTTCAGGTTGCTCAACAAAAATAAAATCGTCAACATCATTTGTCAATCCAACAGTAAACTGCATATAAACCTCGCCCCCGAAATCAGAATTAAAACTTTTCAAAATACTTGTATTAAAGGCGCTTTTAAATCTTATGTAACCACTGCCCTGTGCAGTGTTCGCCCACCAGGCAAGGCCATCCTCACCGGAATCGGTCAGTTTAAATTCATAACAACCTTCAGCAAGATCAAGCGTATCTCGATACGTAGTATTCGCCGTAAGTCCTGAACGGGACAGGATAACATTGCCTTCATCATCCTTGAGCAAATATGAATTTTCGAAAGCATAATTATTGGTTTTGCATTCAATGACAAATTGAGTTGGCATCACGGGAACATAAGTGAATGGCATTATGCGGGTGTTATTGTACTCATATTCATCAACGCCGCCATTGGGATTGCTGATTGAAATTGTAAACGTTGATGCGCCCTGCATCCATGCGAAAGTATCAAGCTTCACGGTAACTGTTTCCATAAAATCAAGGTTTCCTGTCCAGTTGTACACCGACGGTGTAGCGCCTGTAATACCGTATGTAACCGTGAGTGAAGTCAGAACGGTTG
>JAZDMF010000386.1:0-2781 GCA_043801235.1 Bacteroidota bacterium
GATAAGAGTTTATTAATGCTTTACTCCCATTTCGTCGAGAATGAATCCGGCTTTGCCGAATTTTTCGGTAATGAAAAGCACATAATGTATGTCAACTGAAATTGTCCGCTGTAAATCATAATCAAACTGCCAGTCACTTATCATTGCTTCGTAATTTCCATCAAACGCAATTCCGATAATCTCTCCTTTTGCATTCATAACCGGACTTCCGCTGTTGCCGCCCGTAATATCGCAAATATGCGTAAATGCAACAGGAACATCTTTTAATCCCGGATTCATCCACTGTCCGAAATCTTTTTTATTGTAAAGTTCAACCAAGCCTGCAGGTGCATCAAATGGCTCAGCACCGGTATTCTTATCAAGCACTCCTTTTAATGTTGTAAAAGGATAATACCAGACAGCATCGGCAGGTTTATACCCGCTTACCGGTCCCCAGGTGAATCTTATTGTGCTGTTCGCATCAGGATAAAGTCCTGAACCTTTCCATTCATAAATTGCAGTCATGTATTCTTTCCTTATATATGTAACATTTGCACTGAATTTTTGTGTTAGCTTTTGTATTTCCTCACTTTCTGGTGCAAGACTTATAGCCATAGTGATAAACGGGTCGTTCAATGCGGCAAGTTCGGAAGGCGATTTTCTGAATAAAGTTTTCGCATACTCAACATCCGTAAGTTTTGTGTTTTTGAATGCATTTTCTGCAAATTGTTCAATTGATACCGGTTTGTCACCAAATAAATATTCAAGCCCTTTTATCCTCTGGTCTCCGGGTAGTTGCTCAGCCATCTTAAGTGCTCTTATAAGTAATGCTTTATCCGCAGGTTCATAATATCCTGAAAACCGGTTGGGAAGATTTTCTATGGTCTGGTTGATATTTTTTTCTGTAATATTTGGATTTCTTTCATTCTCCGGCTTTGTAAGCTGTGTTGAAATATAATATATCTGAGATGCTAAATTTATCGGTAATCCGGCAAGTCCCTGGAATAATCCATAAATATTATCCCTTTCTTTTGTTTTAAATATCACGTCGTATTCCTTCTTTTCATTTGCTATTAAATCTCCATATTTTGCTTTTCTTTCAGGATTGCCGTTTGCCCAGTTGAGAAATTCTTTCTCAAAATCATATTTCTTTTGCAAATAATTTGTTTTCTTCATTCCTGATACTTTTCCTTCGTAATTCTTCATTACATTTGCAAGTCCTTTGATCAGATTTGCAACTTTGATTTTTCCATCAGGATCATTCTTTGAACTTTCATCAAGCAGGTTGATAATTTCTTTAAAGTTTTTTATTGAAAAAGGATAATTAATGTTCTGATTCCAATCTACCGAGTTGGATGACCTGTATCTGGTAGTATTTCCCGGATACCCTAAAATGAATGTGAAATCTCCGTCATTAAGAAAATCATTTGCAACTTTAAGCCAGACCTGCGGTTTGTAAGGGACATTATCTTTACTGTATTCTTTGCCCGTTCCGTCCGGTGCGGCATAGACTCTCATAAAAGAAAAATCGCCGGTGTGCCGGGGCCACATCCAGTTATCCGTTTCGCCGCCGTAATTACCAATTGAGAGCGGTGGGGAATATACAAGTCTTACATCTTTAAATAATTTAGATACAAATAGCACATATTGATTACCATTATACATTTCAGCAATATTTGCCTCCAGATCCTCCTTACCTTTTGTAATTGCATCTGACATTTCAGCTATTTTCTTATTGATTTTTTCTACTCTTTCTCCGGGATTGGAAATACCTTTCACTGATTCGAGCACTTCAGAAGTAACATCCTTCATTTCAATCATTAATCTTGCCTGATATCCCTGTGCCTGTATTTCATCCGCATTTGTCCTTGCGAGAAATCCGTTTTCAATATAATTGTTTTCTTTTGTCGCTGCACGCTGGAGAGCTGTATATGCAACGTGATGATTGGTTACAATCAATCCGTTCGGTGAAACGAAAGAAGCAGTTCCGCCTCCTAACTGTACAATGGCACTGTATAGTGCCGGTTCACCCGGTGTATAAATTTTATCTACGTCAATCTGTAAACCGTGTTTATTCAAATCGAGTTTATCAATTTGATTTAAAAGCCACATTCCTTCCTGTGCATTGATGGAAAATACAAACAGGAAAAAAATGCAAAGTGTGAGAAATAATTTTTTCATATCGTTTTTTTGATAAGTTTTGAAATATTTTAAGTTTTAAAAAACAATTTTATCTTAAGATACGATAATATACGATTTATATTACATATAGTTTCATTATGTAGCACTTATTCAATTTCATATTTTTTTCCCATAACGGATAAAAAAAAAGCGGAACAATATTCCGCTTTTTTAAAAAATTGTGAAATAATTTTACTTCGTTGCTACATACTGATATGTGCCATCACCGTTAATTTGCAGCGTAACAAGTTTGCAGGCATCAATACCTGTAAATGTAATATGTCCGCCTACACCATCGGTAATTTTCATGTCAAACATGCAAGTTGTTCCATAATCAGCCGGGATGTCTACTGTTACTGATGAACCGTTTTCAAAAAGACTGTTCGGAAGTATATCATTACCCCAATGATCGGTTTCTGCCGGTGTTACGAAAATGTCAACCAGAGTTACACCTGTGTTGTTTACGACATCGAAAGTTAAAGCCTGTGCAGATGAATTCTTTACTGAAAAGAAAGAAAGGCCTGCGATTAATATTGCTAAAAACAAGATTTTTTTCATTTGTATCTATTAATTAATTTATAAGAATTTATTATGAAAACAGTTTATTGTTTATTTAGTTCC
>JAZDMF010000391.1:0-3462 GCA_043801235.1 Bacteroidota bacterium
GTTATTATTTCAAAAAAATATCTTCCAAAAATACTATATTATTTCTGTTTTTTTTTGTGCATCGGAAAAAATTAAACCCTTTTGCGTTTGTTGTTCGAAAGATTGTTAATTGTAGATCAAATAACATTCACTTCCATCTCCAGATCAATACTGAATTTTTTCTTTACAGAATCTTTTATCTTGCAGGCAAGCTGATAAATTTCAGTTCCGGATGCATTACCATAATTAACGAGCACAAGGGCCTGTTTCTCATGCACACCAGCATCGTCCTTACGAAACCCTTTCCATCCGCATTGTTCAATCAGCCATCCGGCAGGAATTTTATATGTGTTATCAGGCTGAGTGTACGAAGGCAAATCAGGAAATGAAGATTTGAGTTTATTGAATTCTTTTTCAGATAAAGAAGGGTTTTTAAAAAAGCTTCCGGCATTACCAATTTCTTCCGGGTCGGGAAGTTTGCAGCGGCGGATGGTACTTACTGCTTTGGCAACTTCACGTATTCCCGGATTTTCAATTCCAGTGCTTTTCAACTCATCGCGGATGGCACCATATTCAAGATTAAGCTGATGCTTTTTGGTAAGCTTAAAGTTAACGGAAACTATGATCACCTTGTCTTTTAATTCTTTTTTAAATATGCTGTCCCTGTATCCGAACCGGCAATCCTTATTTAAAATTTCATACATCTGCAGGCTTTTCATATCAACCACCTCAACAGTTTCTATGCAGTCTTTCACTTCAACGCCATAAGCGCCTATGTTTTGTATGGGGCAGCTGCCAACGTTGCCCGGTATGAGAGCAAGGTTTTCTATTCCTCCGTAATTATTCTCTATGCAATGGTTTACAAAGTCATCCCAAACCTCACCTGCCTGTACATTGAGCCACACATGCTTTTCGTTTTCGTCAATTTTGAAAATTCCTTTGGTGCTTATTTTCATTACCACATCATCATAATCCTTGATGAAAAGAAGATTACTGCCTCCGCCTATTATTAGTTTCCGGCGACTTTTATATTTTTCAGAAATCAGGAAGGTCTGAATATCCTGCAGGGTATGCATTTCAGCAAAAAGCCTTGCATTTGCCTGTATCCCGAAAGTGTTATAAGGCTTTAATGAAATATTTTCAAGAATAATCATGCTGATTGAAATATGGTGTAAAATTAATAGATTTGCATCAATCATAAAATTTATATTACAACTTTGCGTTATAGTTTGTGTTTTGTTAAATATAAATTAGTCACAAATTAATTTCGAATATCCAGCACACTTGCCCGTCAGCCCGAGCAATGTCAGCCTGAGTTCATCGAAGGCTGATCGAAGGCAGGCACCCAATATCCCCGCCTGAATGATACCCGCCAGAACGAGTCTTTCGGGCTGGAAGTCGGGCAGGGAATGAAGAAGTAAAACTTGGATATTGCCTGCCTTGCCGGTAGGCAGGGAAATTCGATATTCATGATTGGATATTATTATTGATGTTTTTTTTACATTAGCAATTATTAATAAACATTACGTTTTGAAAAAAGCCATCGTATCTGTAACCAACGACCTCAGCACCGACCGCCGCGTACACCGCAGCTGTATTGCATTGCAGAAACTTGGTTTTGATGTGTTGCTGGTTGGCAGGAAACGAAAAAAAAGCATTCCTCTTGATAAACGCCCATACAGAATGAAACGTATGCGCCTGTTATTTGAAAAAGGCTTTCTGTTTTATGCCGAATACAACATCCGTTTATTTTTCTTTCTGCTTTTCCGCAAAGTCCATCTACTGCTAGCAAATGATTTGGATACACTGCTTCCAAATTATCTTATAAAAAAAATAAAAAATTCAAAACTTGTTTACGATTCGCATGAATACTTTACAGGCGTTCCGGAACTTGATGGAAGACCATTTGTAAGAAAGTTCTGGATACGTATTGAAAAGTGGATATTCCCGAAACTTGCGGATGTTATTACTGTGAACGATTCCATTGCTCAACTTTATAAAGATGAATATAAAAAGGAACTTGTTGTTGTCCGCAATATTCCTGATCTTCCTGAAAAAATTAAGAGTCATTCCAAACAGGAACTCGGGCTGGATGATGCTAAGCATATAATAATACTACAGGGTTCGGGCATTAATGTGGAAAGGGGCGCTGAAGAAGCTGTGCAGGCCATGCAGTATGTTAACGATGCAATACTATATATTATTGGTGACGGAGATGTTTTACCTTTATTAAAGGAGATGGTTAAGGTGAAGAAGTTGGAGGGAAAGGTTAAGTTTATTCCGAAAAAGCCGCTGGATATGCTTTTTGCTTATACCCGCCACGCTGATATAGGGCTTACTTTTGATAAGGACAACAATATCAATTACAGGTTCAGCCTGCCTAACAAGCTTTTCGATTATATACATGCAGGTGTTCCGGTGCTTGCTTCTCCGCTCGTTGAAATCAAAAAAATCATTCAACAATATAAAATTGGTGAAATGATTGAAAACCATTTGCCTGAACACATAGCTGATAAACTGAACGGAATGATTGTTGATAAACAGAGGCTTGCTTTTTTCAGGGAAAATTGTAATATTGCAAAAGCAGAACTGAACTGGAAAAACGAAGAAAATAAACTGACGGATGTTTTCAAAAAGTGTCTTCAGACCGAAGAAAGAAGTTGATATAGTAGCCTTTGATATTCCTTATCCCCCTAATTACGGCGGGGTGATTGATGTTTATTATAAGATCAAAGCATTACGGAATGAAGGAATTAAAATTCATCTTCATTGTTTTGAATACGGCCGAAAAAGATCGCAGGAACTGGAAAGTCTCTGTGAAAATGTTTACTATTACAAGAGAGATGTTTCCAAAACAAATCTCTTCCGGCGCCGTCCGTATATTGTTGTAACCCGCTGTTCGGAAGAACTGGGAAATAACCTGGCGAAAACAAATAACCCGATACTTTTTGAAGGCCTTCACAGCTGTTTTTTTCTGGATGATAAGCGCCTTAAGAAAAAAAGAAAAATTGTCCGTACGCATAATATCGAGCACGATTATTACATGAACCTGGCCAAGGTTGAAAAAGATATTTTCAAGCGGTATTATTTTTCCAACGAAGCACAAAAGCTTAAAAGGTATGAAAAACTACTGGAAAATGTCGACGGTATTGCTGCTATTTCACTTCACGACAAAGAATACTTCGCTAAAAAATATAAAAATGTTGTTTCTGTTTCCGCTTTTCATTCGAATGAAAAAGTTGATATTGATGAGGGTTTGGGGAATTATATACTTTATCACGGAAGCCTTTCTGTCGGCGAAAATAACGAAGCCGGAATTTTTTTGATGAACCATGTTTTTAACGACATCGATGTACCCATGATTATTGCCGGAAACAAGCCTTCCAAAGAACTGAAGCATGCAGCCGGGAAGTATAGTAATATCACATTAAGAACGGAGATCACTAACGCCGATATTTATAGACTTATTAAAGGGGCGCAGAT
>JAZDMF010000406.1:0-3808 GCA_043801235.1 Bacteroidota bacterium
AACGACCTTTTGTACAAGACCTATTCGTAACGCTTCATCAGCGGTGATCATATCGGCAGTGAATAACAGGTAAAGCGCATTCGATAAACCCACATGTCGTGCCAGGCGCTGTGTTGCTGCGTATCCGGGAATCAGTCCGAGGTTGACTTCAGGCTGACCGAATTTTGCCAGATTGCTTGCAATGCGCATATCGCAAGCCATTGCAAGTTCGCAGCCTCCGCCAAGTGCAAAACCGTTAACAGCAGCGATTACAGGCATTTCAAGTTTTTCAATACTGCTAAAAGTATTTTGTCCGACTTTTGAAAAAGCAGTACCCTGTTCAGAATTCATATTTGCCATTTCAGCAATATCGGCGCCGGCAACAAAAGCTTTTCCTTCACCTGTAATGATCATAACTTTTACATCATTTCTTTGAGATAGGGATTTAATAAAATCATCCATTTCTGCAAAAAACCTTGAGTTTAATGCATTCATAGCCTGGGGACGGCTGATAGTTACGACAGCTATTCCGTTCTGAATATCAGGTTTTAAAATTTCGTATTCCATAAGATTTCTGTTTAATGATTATAATGCGAAAGTAAAAATATTTATTGTATTCGGGAAAAGACAACTTAAAAAGATGAAAACAAAATCGTAATCATTTTTGAAATGTATGGAATAAAAAAATGTTCCACAATAGCGAGGAGTGAAACATTTTTGGAAGAGTTTT
Organism: Bacteroidota bacterium; assembly: GCA_043801235.1. Taxonomy (GTDB): domain Bacteria; phylum Bacteroidota; class Bacteroidia; order Bacteroidales; family CG2-30-32-10; genus DAOQAK01. Next base: position 710 of record JAZDMF010000406.1, read on the forward strand.
ATTTTTTTATGGAATGAAAATATAATGCTCAAAATGATGGGATTGTAAATCCCGTCATTTACCAAATCCTGAGCGGTGCTTAGTTCATTTGTTTATAATTACTCTTTCATAAACTTTTTCAATATAATGCCATCTTTATTCTCAACCCTAAGAAAATATAAGCCTTTTGCGAGGGTTCTAATATCTATTTCCATTTTTTCTTGCTGCATGGATTGTTGCAAAAGAATTTGTCCTTGTATATTGCAGATTGAAACCATATCACTTTTATTTATTATAGGGCTTTCAATAGTAATAATATCGCTTGCCGGGTTAGGATAAATATAGAAAGCATTATTTATTGAAATCTCATTATTTCCGGTTGTTTCCGCAGGAATCACATTTATTATTACCATCGAATTTGTGGACTTCTGCAAATAGTATGAATTGCAATACATGTCGGTGCATCCAACCGAATCGGTTATTGTCAGGCAAATGGCATAGAAACCGGCTGTACTATATGTGTGTGTTGGAAAAGGTACACTGTCTGTTGTGCCATCGCCCCAATCCCATAAATAATTCAGTGGCGGTGAACCGGATGCCATATTAACAGCAGAATACTGATGAGGAATTATTAGATCGGGATAAAGATCAAAATAAGCTGAACATGCACCCCCTATGTTTACAGTGGCAGTATCGCAGAAAACACATCCATTCTGATCAATGACGCAAACACCATATTGCCCTGGTAAAAGACCTGTAACAGTAGTGCCATTTTGAATAGGGCTTGTATACCAGGTGGCTAAATATGGGGGTGTACCGCCTGATATTATTGAGGTGGCTGTACCATCAGCGCAAATCGGACAACTGGCATTTGTAGTGTTTATTAAAATTGCCAAAGAATTAGGTTGTAAAATTGTTACCAGAGCAGAATTCCATGCACTATTTGAATCAAAAACCGTAACACTATAATTTCCGGCAGATAAACCGGTAGCAGTGTTACTTGTTTGAGGAGGTATTGTATTCCATAAATATGTATAAGGAGCTGTCCCGCCTGTTGCTGTAACAGTAGCAGAACCATCATTACCGCCATTGCAACTGACATTGGTCTGAATAATACTAATTGCTATAAAACCAGTACCTGTTTGATATTCAAAAGCTCCTATATCAATGCTGGACCCGCTAATGCGGGGATTGCCAGCTATATCAGTTGCAGGATAAGTGCCGCCCGGATCACCGGCATTGATGCATGGCGAACTGCTTTGTAATGACCAATCGGCTGTCATGCCATTGAAGCCCGTACCGCTGCCTCCCGAGGGAGCAACAAACTGTGGGTTGATATTTATATTGTTTGAATAAGCGCCTGTATAAAAATTACCATTAAGTTCAAAAGCCGCACTTCCGCCTTCCACATCACAATAATAAAAATCAGGGTCGCTTGGTTCATCGTATAGAAAAACCTGCGCACCGCTTGTTGTTGCAGTGTTCCCCCAAAAAATACAGTTACGAAAAACAGGACTGCTTCCTGAACAGGATAAAGCGCCTCCGTTATTTGATGCACTATTGTTTACAACCGTATTATTAACAAATATTGGTGATGAATTGTAACATAAAATTCCTGCACCGTTGGTAGCATCATTATTAGAAATAACATTATTATGTATGGTTACACCTGCGTCACCGTTAACACACCAAATGCCTCCCCCTCCCAGGTAATGCGATGTAGTTGGAGAAACTGTATTGTTGCTGATAAAATTGTTGCTGATTATTGTGCTGTCAGTATAGCAAACAATTCCCCCTCCGGCGCTGGCAGCAGTGTTATTGAAAATAGAATTATTGTTAATAATTGCATAACCATAACAAGTGATTCCCCCGCCTGTATTTTGAGCCGTGTTAAATGAAATTATATTATTGCTTAGAATAACATGGTCCATATAAAAGCCATTCTCAATATCGACACCTCCGCCACCACTATTATATGAAATATTATTGTTGCTAATAGTTGGGCTGCCGAAAGAAACACAAATTCCAGCCCCGTTATAGGTAATAGTATTATAACAAATTGAAGGATCGCCCCCCTCTGTATAAATTCCAACTCCATTTGTATTATAAGTAATAATATTATAGCTGATCGTTGCGTTGCTGGATTGCAGACAAATTCCTACCCCATTATTCACTCCCATTCCCGATAATGTATTATTCGAAATGGTATTATTCTTAATTATCGGATTTGCGGAAGAAATATAAATACCGCCACCATCACTATCCGCAGTGCAATTTACGATGCGCGAATATGTAATAACAACTTTTGAAAAGCTATTGATATAAATTCCTCCCCCTCTCTGTTCCGGTGTAAGCGAACCACTGGCATTACCATATTGTATCTTACAATATGTAATTCTTGAAGTATCGTTGGCAGATGCTGTGTTATCAAACCTTATTCCCCGCCAGCCATCAGTGGGATTTGCAGCAGTAAAAGTTATTGTATCCGCTACTGTGCCTACTGCTATTAGTTTACCAAGCACCAAAAGTTTGTAAGTGCCCTGGAAGATAACAGTAACGCCCGGTTGGATAATCAACGAATCGCCATTAACAATTTGAATGCTACCTTGAACGTTGTATGGCGAGCCGGTAAGTGTCCATGTTCCGTTTACAATGCCTCCGGGAACAGAGGTCTGTGGCAACGCATTTGATACTGTAAACAGCATCAATGCAAAAATGTAAACTGATGTTTTCATTTTGATTGGGTTTTTGTTTCCTACTCTTATATGGTTTTTGGCATCACCCCGTTTTTTATTTAATCCATCGCCCCAAACATTCGGGATAACGGGTCGAAGTGGTTTCTGGTCTCCACTTTTCTTTTGTTATTTTATGTTTGTTTTATAAAATCTCTATTATCAAAAAAAAATATTTTTCAAACTCACTTTTGTCTTTACCCCTTTGCCTAATAACGTGCATTATTTTTTTGCTTAATAAATAAAAATCAACACATAAAGATAAGTATAATTTTTAATATGTATTCTTTTTTTTTAATATATTTTTTGCTTTATCTTACCACTATAAATCTGCTATATTTAATCCGCCTTCAATAACATAGGGTTTTCTTTATTTTTAATTTCAAAA
>JAZDMF010000408.1:0-17180 GCA_043801235.1 Bacteroidota bacterium
AACTGTATATATTTTAAATTTATTTCCACAGGGAATTCAGAACCGTCTTTTCTTTTATGAATGCTTTCAAAAATTCTGATTTTATTTTTCTTGACATCATCCATTACTCTTTGAAAAATTGAAAGGCTTATGGTAGGATCAATATCAAATACTGTAAGTTTCAGAAATTCATCGTGGTTATAGCCTAATTCCTGCCATGCTTTCATATTGGAATCTATTAAACTTCCGCTCACCGGATCAATTACTTCAATTGCGTCGTTCGACTGATCGATCAGTGCCCGGAACAGTGCCAGTGATTCATTATTGGTTTCCTGTTGTTTGATTTTATTCATCTTGACAATAATTAAATGTATTGAAATACATGTTAAAGAATGTTTTAAATTTGAATGAATACATTACTCAGATTTTATATTTCAATACCAAGGTTATTCTGCCCGAAATAGAAAGATGTAGTGGGTATAGCCCATATTTGAAAGCGATATATTCGGTAGACGCTCTGCATTGACTTCTGTATTGGAAGGCATGGATACGCTTTTTCTTCTATGCCATGCTTGGCAGGCAAACACAGTAGTTCTATGAGAATCAGGTCAGCCAGACAGGAAAAGTCAATTATTTTTATAGTAAACAAAAATCAATGCAGTTTCAAAAAAAATAAATTTATTGGCAAATATACATGTTAAAAACTATGAAGCCAAATCCTGAATGTATAATTAAAATTCAAAGCAATTGTATGAAGTCCGTTGTATTGTATGTTTTACAATTCCTTAATCATAATGTCAGTAAAGAACTGTTGATTCACCTCGGTTCTGATCCCGATGGGGTGGAAGCCAAAGAAATCAAATCCATGCACTTCGTGCATTTATTTTTTTTTATTTCTTCACAAATTTGCGGTTAACAAGAATGGGTTACCATTGACCAATGACTATTGACTAAACCTGCTGCCATTAACCAAAAACCTAAAACCCAAAAAGGGATTACTCCCTTCGGTCGTGATCCCGGTAGGGTGGTAGCCAAAGAAATCAAATCAATGCACTTCGTGCATATATTTTTTTGTTTCACGTCAATTTTCAAAACAAGTTTTAAAATTGTCATAAAATAAAAAAACCCTCTTGAGCGGGTTTTGATTTCTTTGGCGGAGGGAGGGGGATTCGAACCCCCGGTCCTCCGTATGGCGGACAACGGTTTTCGAGACCGCCGCATTCGACCACTCTGCCATCCCTCCTGAAATTGCTGCAAATTTAAATTTATTTTTCAATGAACAGGATGAATTCATGTTTTCATTTTATTCTCAAAGTACTTGCATGTGCCTGTTTCAATAATTTCAAGAATGATTTTATTAGTGAAATTTCCTATACCTTTCAGGGCGGTCAGTTCGTCTTTTATTTCTGAAACCGGTTTTTTAAGTTGTGATATTGAATTTGCTGCCAATCCGAAAAAGGATTCCTCGCTATTTATTTGATTTATGTATTGCAGGTGATCAAGCATGACAGTGATTTTATCATTCTCACTTAAAATATCAGAAAATAGATTTAGAGGTATTCGGATTGGAATGTGATATTTTTTTACTATTGAAAAAAATATGTTACTGATCGATTTATTATATTCACTGCTTGCATTGCCCCAAACGGATGGATAATAAATTTCATCATACTTTTTTATTAATGACGGGTTGAACCTAGATAATACATTTAAAAAATGATTTTTCTGTTTTCCATCTTTCAATGTCATGCCGCCGAAAATTATGAAATCAACTCCGGCATCTTTTGCCCTGCTGATGCTTTCTTCCATAATTTCTGCCGTGTCGGTTACATAAGGTATTACAGGCATCAAAAAAAATCCGCAACTTATTCCTTGCTCTTTAATGATTTTTATCGTTTCTAATCTTTCGGAAGGCAACGGAACACATGGTTCAAAGACCCTGCTCATTTCATTATTACAACTTGAAAAACTGAAACTGATGATAGCGCAAGAGTTGTGGTTTATTTTTGAAATGAGATCAATGTCTTTAAGTACAAGCGTCGACTTGGTCAGGATATGAACGGGATAATTAAGCTTACTGATAAGTTCGAGTGTTTTTCTTGACAAAAGATATTTTTTTTCAACAGTCTGATATGTGTCACAAACTCCACCGCCAAGTAATATATATCCTCTCTTCAGTGGGTGTCTTTTTTTCTCAGGATTAAGTTCTTTCTCAAGAATCTCAACAGCATTAACTTTAACTTCAACATCTTTACCAAAATCGCCATGTACGTTATATTTTTCAGATCTTCCGTCACAATAAGAACAATCATGCATGCAACCACGATACAGGTTCATTCCATAGGAGGAGACAAACCAACTGTCAATGCGCTTATGTTTGCGTAAGATAGATTTGGAATAAATATCTTTTATCATCCCCGTTATTAGATAATTCAGTATTATTTATGTTTGGCAAATTTCATTGTTCATCACTATCACTGTTGCTGTTGATAAACTTGTTAGTGCTATTTGCTGCGGCTTATAAACTATCTATTTCTCTGCTTAATTCCTGTATTGCTTTTACAAAGTAACAACAAAAACTTATCGTTGAATAACAATTTTCTTTACCGCAGTTCTTTCTTTGCAAATAATATGAACGAAATAAACTCCATTTGGCACATTAAGGGTTATGGATGCTTCATTAGAATATAATCTTGTTTCATAAAACTTTTTCCCAGGTGTATTGAAAATTTTAATATTTTCTATTTTATATTTACTGTTTACTATTTGAAATGTTCAGGTGGTTGGATTGGATTTGGAAAAATGATAATTTCCGAATTTTGCTTATGTCCTTATATACTGCAAACTGCAATAAGTTGAGTTTATGTGTTTACCAAAACAGTCATTATTTGTCATTCATAGTAATTAACTCATGAACTATAAATGACCTAATGACTTAATGACAATTAATGACCATTAAAAGAATATTTCCCAACTCACGCTCCTTTCCCGACGAGCGCAAAGGAAGGAAGCAAACTCCTGTCAAAATTCAAAACCCAGGTAAATAATATTTAGCGCAATATTTGGTTTTGGTAAATAATTATCTTAGCAGAAGGAATTAAGTATGAATTTAATTTCAGATAATGAGATTTCCCGTTGAATCAGTGATATGATGAAAGCTTCCTGTAAATATTTCAGTGTATTAATTTTATTGCCGCTCTGTTTTGTACATGCTGGGAATCCTTTCGATACGACATATATAAGGGTTTTCAAACAAAATTATACAGTTGTCACTGACATTTATACCAAAGGCATTGATTTTTCAATAAGCCCTTATTTGCAAATTGATTCCATTGACCTCAGGGAAATAAAATATATGCCTAATGTCAGGAGTTATTATGGCCTGTCTGCTTCATATAAAGGCTGGGGATTGGGTGTATCATTAAAAATACCATCACCGGTTAATAGCGACAGCATATACGGCAAAACAACCTTTTATGATTATAAGTTGTCTTTGCACAAGCGTAAATTCGGCGGTACATGTTACCTTCGTTATTATAAAGGTTTTTATCTGTATAATCCGGCATTTTTTGACACAACATGGAAGGGAGGAGTTGTACCTCACCGCGATGATATGGAAATAGCTACTTTGGGATTCAATGCTTATTATTTATTCAACAATAAAAAATTTTCAATGAAGTCGTTGTTATCACAAAGTGAGCGGCAGCGGAAATCAGCATCATCATTCATTCTTCAAGGCGATGTATTTGCTTCTTTTCTTCAAAGTGATTCTACCTTAATCCCTTATTCCGACAAATCGTATTACCAGGATCTGAAAGGATTTCAGGATATGTTTTTGTACTCTATATCAGTAATGGGAGGTTATGCTTATTGCTGGATTATTAAAAAGTTTTACGTATGTCCCATGTTGTTCCTGGGGCCGGGGTATCAGCATAAACTAATGAATGCAGATAAAGGAACCATTATAATGGATAATGCTTTTTTAAAATCCGATTTTAAATTAGCTGTCGGGCATAATGCCGAATATGTGTACGGGGGTATGTTTTTTGATATCGACTCGAACTTTATGCCGGTGAAGTATGCTAATTTCAAATCATCAGTTTTTATGATTGATTTTTTTATTGGGGTTCGGTTTGGAAGAAAAAGAAATGTTTAAAGTTGGTTGCTGGTTGCCCGCTTCGCTCTCGCTCAGCGAGGCGAGCTGGTTACTGGTTGCTTGAAATGTAAAACCTGAAAAAGTTAGTTTTACTTATAAATGTTGGAATTGAAAAAAAATAATGAAATACTTGAAGGTGTTGAAATAATTGATATTGCTGATGAAGGGAAGGCTGTAGGCCGGAAAAATGACATGGTGGTATTTGTGAGCGGAGCTGTACCCGGTGATATTGTAGATGTAAAAATTACAAAACGTAAGCGCAGTTTTATTGAGGGAAAAGTTGAAAAAATAATAAAGCCTTCAACATACAGAGTAAAACCCTTTTGCAAACATTTTGGCATATGCGGGGGCTGCAAGTGGCAGCACCTTTCGTACGATACGCAACTTCATTTCAAACAGAAACATGTTGAAGATTGTTTAAGTCGTATCGCCGGTATTGAAACAACTGGAATTCTTATGCCTATCCTGAAGTGTGACGAGCAGCAATTATACAGGAACAAACTTGAATATACTTTTTCCAACAGGCGTTTCCTTACCCATGAAGATGATTTCGATACACCCAAACAATTAAACGGACTTGGCTTTCACATACCCGGACGCTTCGACAAAGTTCTTGATATTGAAGAATGTTTTTTACAGCGCGAACCATCAAATGAAATACGGCTTGAAATAAAAAAGTTCGCATTATTAAATAATCATGAGTTTTTTAATCTGCGTTCACAAACCGGTTTTCTCAGAAATATTATCATACGCACAACTACGGATGAGGTAATGCTGATTGTGGTTTTTTATTACGAAGATAAAACAAAACGCATGGCGCTGCTTGATCATATTTCATCGGTTTTTCCTGAAATTACTTCGCTGATGTACGTGATTAACTCAAAACGAAATGATGTTATTTCCGACCTGAGTATAGAGTTGTATAAAGGAAATCCATACATAACTGAAACGATGGAATATCTGAATTTCAGGGTAAGTCCGGTTTCGTTTTACCAGACAAATCCATTGCAGGCATATGAGCTTTTTAAAACGGTTCGTGAATTTGCAGGATTGACGGGAAATGAAACAGTATATGATCTGTATACCGGAACCGGAAGTATTGCGAATTTTGTTTCACGTAGGGCTGAAAAGGTTGTAGGTATTGAAAATATTGAATCAGCAGTGAATGATGCCAGAAGAAATTCAGCTATAAATAATATTAAAAACACTTCATTTTTTTCAGGCGATATGGTAAAGGTGCTGAATGATGAATTCGTGGAAACAAACGGACGTCCTGATATTGTGATTGCCGACCCTCCACGCAGCGGCATGCACAAAGATGTGGTTTTTGCTTTGATGAATATATTGCCCGGACGGATTGTTTATGTTAGCTGCAATCCTTCAACCCAGGCAAGAGATGTGGAAATTCTTAAAGAAAAATATCATCTCGTAAAATCCCAGGCTGTTGATATGTTCCCGCACACCCAGCATGTAGAGAATGTTGCCCTTCTTGAAAAAATCTGATGGAAATAAAAATCAGCATTCATTGTTATACTTCAAACGGGTATAAGCTGACATTCAATACTAATCCCAGCGAAGTACGAATATTTTACGAACTTACGAATTTTGTAGTTCGTAGTTTCGTAACTGTTAGTACTTCGATGGGTCAATGAAACGCAAATTGTGATCGGTTGCAGTATAAATTTTTTTTATTTTTAATTTGGAATTAATCTAAATAAGATTTAATTTTGCTGCGGAAAAAGTAAAAGGTGGATATTGATAAATAAAAAATGAGCGGTAAGGTAAAACTGGATTTAATATTAAGTCATAAGATATACGGAGTTATCATTTTTATTGCCGTTATATGGCTTGTGTTCCAGGCAACATTCGGGCTAGGGTATTACCCGATGGTGTGGCTTACCGATTTGTTTTTCCTGATAGAGGATATTTCTTTAAAAATTCTGCCCGACGGTGCAATTAAAAGTCTGCTGGTGAACGGAATTTTAAAAGGAGTTGGAGGAGTCATTGTTTTTCTGCCGAATATTGTAATCCTTTTTTCTTTGCTTTCATTAATGGAAGAATCGGGATATATGGCAAGGGTTACCCTGGTAATGGACCGCCTGATGCGTCCGATAGGGTTAAACGGAAAATCATTCATTTCGCTGGTTATGGGATTCGGATGCAATGTACCCGCTATAATAGCTGCGCAAAAAATTGAAAACAAAAATTCCCGGCTGATTACAATTCTTATTAATCCGCTGATGTCGTGCAGTTCCCGCTTTACAGTGTATGTTTTGTTTATTTCTGCTTTTTTTCCGGAAAACTCCGGTACTGTTCTTTTTTTTATTTATTTTTCATCGGTAATAATTGCTGTTCTGTTATCACTGATTCTTAAAAAATATATTTTCAAAAGTACGCACGAGATTTACAAAACAGGTCTTCCTGTATTACGACTTCCTGCTGTGACAAGGGTTTTGAAATATATGTGGTATAATTCAAAACTTTTTCTGAATAAAATTGCAGGTGCAATTCTTATCGCTTCTGTTATAATCTGGCTGCTCAGTTATTTTCCCGGCAATTCCGAAAATAGAAATATTGAGAAATCCTACATCGGCATGATTGGAAAATTCATTGAACCGGCCATTTCCCCGCTGGGTTTCGACTGGCGCATGGGCATAAGCCTTATTTCGGGAGTGGCCGCAAAGGAAACGATCGTTGGTACTCTCAGCGAACTGTACCAGCAGCAGCATAAACCAGGCGATGACAAGAAAAACCTTATCAGCAGCCTTCAGTCACAAACCTATTTGTCGGGCGATAAAAAAGGAGAAAATGTATTTAATCCCCTGGTGGCATTATCATTTATGTTTTTTGTTTCAATATACACTCCTTGTATTGCAACGATCACTACGATTAAAAAAACTACAGGAAGTAGAAAGTGGACAATCTTTGTTCTTGCCTATACAACGCTGCTTGCGTGGATTGTTTCATTTGCAATTTATAATATTGGAAGTTATTTCATTTGATTTCATGCGTAAGTCAAGTAAAATGGCCACCAAAACACTAAATTACACGAAATATTTTTGTGATTCTTTAGTGTTTTGGTGTATTTGTATCAATAGCTATCGGTATCATTTCTATTCGATTTGCAATTAGTAATGACCAATGCAAGAGGTTTATTAATGATAAGCGACCTCAAGAGTCATATTATACATCGTATTATTTTTCCACAGGCAGGATAGAGACAGCAGAAGAAAAAGAAAATATCGCTGTTACTTCAGAAAATCAGTTACCAACGCAATAATATTCTTCGTTCCCGTTGGGTTTTCCAGAACAAGTTTTGATTTCAGGTAAATTTTTTCGCGTTCGTAAATCATTTGCCTTATGAATGATTCCAGGTCTTCGGGAGTGAAAATATTTTTAAGCATAGGGCGCTTTCCCATATCGGGCAGCAGGCGGCTTTTCAATTTCCCGATGGGGTATTTGATGTAAACGGAGATTCCTTTTTTATTTATGATATCCATATTGTTATAAAAGCAGGGCGTTCCTCCTCCGCATGAAATAACAATATCATTTTTTTTACAAAGTTCTTTTAGTGCATTATGTTCAATCTTCCTGAATTTCTCTTCACCTTCATCAGCAAAAATATCGTAAATGTTTTTTCCTGTTTTGTTTTCAATAAAGGAATCAAGGTCGGTAAAAGAATAATTCAATTTCCGGGCCAAAGCATTTCCAACAGTGGTTTTTCCGCTGCCCATGAAGCCTATGAGGAAGATACGCATTATTTAATATTTTGTGTAAATATAAAAAAATAAAAAAAAAGACCGCCTCAATTTTGAGACGGCCTCTTTAAATTTATGCTATACTTTACACGGGATAAATTTCCGCATTTCTTTTAGAGTTCCAGACCCAAAGAACCAAGACCCAAGCCCTACGCACTAGCCCTCTTGAAATTTGGGGCTTGGAATTTGGGATTTTGGGCTTTAATAAATGCAAGGTTTTATCCCATTTTATGTATATACAATTTTAAACGTGTCCCTGTGCAATCATAGCATCGGCAACTTTTACGAAACCGCCAATGTTTGCGCCTTTCACATAGTTGATAAAGCCATCTTTTTCTTTTCCGTATTTTTCACAGGTGTTATGAATAGAGATCATTATATTTTGAAGTTTGTGGTCAACTTCTTCTCTTGTCCACGACAGGCGCATCGAGTTCTGTGACATTTCAAGGCCGGATGTGGTAACACCACCTGCATTGGCTGCTTTTCCGAGACCATAAAGTATCTTGTTCTGCAGGTACACTTCAATGGCTTCGGGTGTTGAAGGCATGTTTGCACCTTCAGATACACAGGTACATCCGTTCTTTATGAGAATTTTTGCATCTTCGCCATTAACTTCGTTTTGTGTTGCACTTGGCAGTGCGATATCGCATTTAACTCCCCAAGGGGTTTTTCCTGCAACATATTCAGCGCCGAATTTCTTGGCATACTCTTCAATTCTTCCTCTCTTCACATTCTTGAGTTCCATCACCCATGCAAGTTTTACGGCATCTATTCCGTTCTTGTCGTAAATAAAGCCGCTGGAATCGGATAATGTAACGACTTTAGCTCCGAGTTGAGTAGCTTTTTCAGTAGCATACTGGGCTACATTACCTGAGCCTGACACGACACAGATCTTGCTTTTAAAACCGTCGTTTCTTGTTGCAAGCATTTCCTGTGCAAAATAAACCTGGCCGTAACCGGTAGCTTCAGGACGAATAAAAGAACCGCCCCATTCAATTCCTTTACCGGTAAGAACACCTGTGAATTCATTCCTTAATCTTTTGTACTGTCCGAACATATAACCGATTTCTCTTACGCCTACACCTATATCACCTGCCGGAACATCTGTATCGGGTCCTATGTGGCGGAATAATTCGGTCATAAAGCTCTGGCAGAATTTCATCACTTCATTGTCTGACTTTCCTTTCGGATCGAAATCAGAACCACCTTTACCGCCGCCCATAGGTAATGTTGTTAATGCATTTTTGAATACCTGTTCGAAAGCCAGGAATTTCAAAATACCGAGGTTTACAGTAGGATGAAAACGCAGACCGCCTTTATATGTGCCGATGGCGCTGTTCATTTCAATACGGAAACCTCTGTTAATCTGGAATTCGCCCTTGTCGTCTATCCATGGTACCCTGAACATGATTACCCTTTCGGGTTCTGCAATTCTTTCCAGAATTTTTGCATCCTTATAAATGGGATGTTCGTTAATATAACCAATTAATGATTCGGCAACTTCAAATACTGCCTGATGAAATTCGGGTTCAACCTGGTTTTTTGCAATAAGCTTTGCCATGAATTGCTGCACCCACGGATCTTTTGATTTTACTGATTTCATTTTAGTTCAATACTCCTGTAGTTATAGATTTTAACAAACCTTATTAAATTTATACAAATATACATAGACTAAATGAAAACATTGAATTTATGAAGATTTACGAATCAGCCAGTGTTGCAACGATAACTATCAGGATGGGAGCGGCCTGCCCGACTACCAGCCCGAAAGACTCGTTCTGGCGGGTAACTGAAAATTCCAGATTTTTACAGAGGAAAAGGTAAAAAAAACTTTATAAAGTAAGTTATAAAGGGAAAGAAAAAAGCATCGGGGTTTAATGCAAAACAAAACACTTGATACCATACAGTAAAGTTGAATCTGGTATTGAGATGAATATTTATAATAAAAAATAAAATTTATAAAAACTATTGTTGTTTCTAATATTTATTATTTTTGAAACAAAATTTGAATAGAATTACTATGGTAGAAGCAATAAAATTGGTAAACGACCTGGTTCAGCGGCACAATGGTCACCTTATTTCTGTTTTAGAAAATATTCAGTCAACTTATAATTACTTACCGGAAGATTTACTCCGTGAAGTAAGTAAGCAAATGACAATTCCTTTGCGGGATGTATATGGAGTCGCTACATTTTATAAGGCATTCAGCTTAAAACCCCGTGGTAAACATATTTTTTCCGTGTGTCTTGGAACGGCATGTCATGTTAGAGGAGGCCCTGCGATTGCCGAGGAATTTGAACGCCGGCTTGAAATAAAATGCGGTGAAACAACAAAAGATAAAGAGCTTACTCTTGAAACTGTGAACTGCCTTGGTGCTTGTGCTATTGGTCCTATTGTCGTGGTTGATGGTGAATATTCTTCAAATGTTAAAACTGTTCAGGTAAAGAAGATTATTAAAAACACTTTGGAGGGCGGAGAAAAAATAGACATTACTCAAGATAAACGAATATTTCCAGTTCAGATAAATTGTCCAAGGTGTAATCACACTCTTATGGATAAAGAACATTTTATTGACGGTTATCCGTCTGTAAGGGTCACTATTTCATTTTTAGGGAAGCACGGCTGGTTCCGATTATCATCTCTTTATGGCAGTTATAATGTCGAATCAGAATATGAACGCCCTTTAGGTGTAATAGCAAATTATTTTTGTCCGCATTGTCATACTGAAATGACAGGAACTATTTCTTGTCCCATATGCTGTACTCATATGATTTCAATGATTGTGGCAAGCGGCGGAGTTGTTCATGTTTGTCCCAAACGGGGTTGTAAAGGACACATACTTGATGTCGGATGAAAATATTAAAAAATGTCAAATTGTTTTATTGTTTATTTGTTGAAATCATGAAGAAACAATTTAACAATACAGCAATTTAGCAATACAGCAACTTATATTCATGGCTTAAAATTAAAATAAAAAATATGAAAAGATTTGAATCAATACAGGAATTTAAAAATTTTACCAAAATAATATCAGAAGAACCTGAAATAAAACGACCGCGTATAGTTATTAGCGCAGGAACCTGCGGTCAGGCCAGCGGTGCCAATGATATTATCAGAATAACAAAAAGATATATCGTAGAACAAAATCTACATGAACGTATATCTTTAAGAATTACAGGATGTTTGGGAAATTGTGAAATGGAACCATTTGTTTTAATTGAACCTGATAATATTATTTATCCAAAAATAAAAATGGGTGATGTGTCGAAAATTATTGATGCAGCCATCAACAGAAAAGTTATTGAAAATAATCTTTATAATGACCCTAACACTAACAAAAGATATACAACCGTAGAAGAAATACCGTTTTTTAAACTTCAAACGCGCACAATTCTGGGGAAAAATCAGAAAATTGATCCTATAAGAATCCATGATTATATACGAACCGGTGGATATTCCGCAATAATAAAAGTCTTATCAAATCCTGATTCTTCCCGGATTATTGATGAAGTAACAAAATCAGAACTTCGTGGTCGTGGCGGCGCGGGCTTTCCAACGGGTAAAAAATGGGCATTTGCAAAAACATCAGGTAATAGCACCACACAAAAATATTTAGTATGTAATGCTGATGAAGGCGATCCCGGTGCATATATGGACCGTAGCGTTTTAGAAGGAAATCCGCATTCTGTAATAGAAGGAATGCTCATTGGTGCTATTGCGATTGGCGTCACACAGGGGATTGTTTATGTCAGAACAGAGTATCCGCTTGCAATAAAACATTTAACAATTGCCCTTCGTCAGGCAAATGAGTATGGATTGTTAGGTAAAAATATACTGGGAACAGGAATTGATTTTGATATTTCAATTATTAAAGGTGCTGGTGCTTTTGTTTGTGGTGAAGAAACAGCACTTATTCGTTCTATTGAGGGGAAAATGGGACAGCCTCGTCAGCGGCCTCCTTTCCCGGTAGAAAAAGGTATATGGGGATATCCTACATGTATTAATAATGTTGAAACTCTTGCTAACATCCCAATTATTATTAATCAAACTGCTGAAAATTATATTAAAATTGGTGTTCCTAAAAACAGGGGAACAAAAATATTTTCTCTCGTAGGTAAAATAAGAAATACAGGATTAGTTGAAGTGCCTTTAGGTATTAAGATTAATAAAGTTGTTTATGATATTGGTGGCGGTCATCCTGACGGAAAAAAAATTAAAGCAATACAAACAGGAGGTCCCTCAGGCGGCTGTATACCACAAAAATTATTTGACCTTCCTATTGATTATGAAAGTCTGGCAGAAGCCGGTTCTATTATGGGCTCGGGTGGTATGATTGTAATGGACGAAAATACCTGTATGGTTGATGTTGCTAAGTATTTCACTAATTTTTTACAGGAAGAATCATGCGGCAAATGTTCCATCTGCCGTGAAGGAACACAACGGATGTATGAAATACTTAAAAGTATTACCGAAGGAAAAGGCAAAGAAGAAGACCTTGAATTATTAAAGGAATTAGGTGAAGTAATTAAAGATGCTTCTATGTGCGGGCTGGGTCAAACTGCATCAAATCCTTTACTTTCTACATTAAAATACTTTTTGAACGAATATCATGATCATATTATCAAAAAAAGTTGTTCTGCCGGAGTATGCAGAGAAATAATTTCATCTCCCTGCCAATATACTTGTCCGATTGATACTGAGGTCCCTGTTTATATGGCTCTTATAACCCAGGGCAAATATGAGGAGGCTCTAAAGGTAATCAGAGCAGAAAACCCATTTCCTTCAATTCTTGCTCGTGTATGTCATCACCCTTGCGAAAACAAGTGTAAGGCAGGTGAAGGTGGAGAACCAATTTCTATCAGAAGTTTGAAAAGATTTGTAACCGATTATGGAATAAAAAATAAACTTATAACTAAACTAAAACCCATAAAAAAAACAAAAGACAAGGTCGCTATTATTGGTTCTGGTCCTGCAGGATTAACATGTGGGCATTATTTAGCAAAAAAAGGTTATAAAGTAACAATATTTGAAAAACAAACTATAATCGGAGGAATGCTTGCTTTAGGAATACCTGAATATAGATTACCGAGAGAAATTCTGGGATATGATTTGGATTATGTCAAGAGTGTTGGTCTTGAAATTCGCACTAATATTGCTCTTGGTAAAGATTTTACTATTGATGATTTATTTAAACAAGATTATAAATCTGTATTTATTGCAACAGGGTCCCACCAATCATTAAAATTGGATTTACCTGATGAAAATGTTAAAGGTATTATCCCTGGTATGAAAATTTTATCAGCCTTAAATCTTGGAAAAAAAATAGAATTAGGGGAAAAGGTCGGAATAATCGGGGGCGGTAATTCGGCTGTTGATGCTGCCCGTAGGACATTACGCACAGATATAACAGAAAGTATT
The DNA here is from genome assembly GCA_043801235.1 of Bacteroidota bacterium. Classification (GTDB taxonomy): domain Bacteria; phylum Bacteroidota; class Bacteroidia; order Bacteroidales; family CG2-30-32-10; genus DAOQAK01. Next base: position 13,312 of record JAZDMF010000408.1, read on the forward strand.
ACAGCTTTTGATACAGCTAGGAGTGCATTACGTACTACAAAACCTGAAGATATTACTATTTTTTACAGAAGAACAATTGCAGAAATGCCGGCATATAAAGAAGAAATTGAAGGTGCTTTGGAAGAAGGTATAAAAATAGAATTTCTTACTACTCCAAAAAGAATTATTTCGGAAAAAGGTAAACTTAAAGCTTGTGAATTTATCAGAATGGAATTAGGCGAATCAGATGAAAGCGGAAGAAGAAGACCTGTCCCAATTAAAGGTTCCGAATTTATTGTAGAACTTGATACTTTAATTGTTTCAATAAGTGAGCAACCTGATATTTCATTTTTACAAGATGAAGGACTGACATTTACAAAATGGGGAACTGTTAAAATTAATGAAGAAACCTTTGCTACAAGCAGACAAGGTGTTTTTGCTGGCGGAGATTTAGTTACAGGCCCAAACACCGTTGTAGATGCTATTGCGGCAGGAAAAATTTCCGCAGAATCAATAGACCAATATATAACAGGCAAACAAGTTAATAGAGAATATAAACTGACAAGACCTTCAACATATATTGAGCCAATAAAGTTATCTGATATCGAAAGTGAAGAAATCGCATCAACCAACAGGGCTGTTATGTCCTGTTTATCTGCTGATAAAAGGAAATATAATTTATTAGAAGTTGAGCAGGGTTATAACGAAGAACAGGCTAAAAAGGAATCGATGAGATGCCTGAGATGCGACTTGGAGACAAAGGACGGACAGGCATTTCTGGAAAGTATAAAAGAATTGGCAAAATAATATTAAAATAATCATCTATGAAAATAACTATTGACGGAATAAATTTTGATGCACCCAAAGGGTGGACCATACTTGAAGCGGCAAAATTTCTTGGATTAGAAATACCAACTTTATGTTATAATGAAGGGCTTTCAACTTGGGGTGGATGCCGGTTATGTGTTGTGGAAATAGGAGAAGGAGAAAACTCAAAAATAGTTTCTTCCTGTACTTATCCTGCAGAAGATGGGCTTAAAGTTCGCACAGCATCAAAACGTGTAATACGGGCAAGAAAAATGGTGCTTGAGTTATTAATCGCCCAATGTCCCACTTCTAAAGTACTTCAGGATTTAGCTGCAAAAATGGGCTTGCAGCAGGTACGGTTTACTCCGAAATGGGAAAAATGTATCTTCTGCGGCCTGTGTGTAAGAATGTGTCAGGAACAAATGGTAGCAAATGCTATTGGTTACATAAGCAGAGGTAATAAACTTAAAATTAACACCCCTTTTAATAGTAATTCTGATGAATGCAGGAGATGCGGCGGATGTATGTACATCTGTCCTGTTTGTATGTCAAGGTGTGAAGGAATAAATCCTGAAACAGTTCTTTGCGGAAGATGCGAAAACTCACTTCAGCCTACCTGTACAGAACTTAACGATAATTTCAATTGCTGGATGGGCATGAAAGGGGATTGCGGTACTTGTGTACCGGTAAAAACAAAATAGTCATTCAATAGTCATTAATAACCGAATGACAGCAAAGCGAATGACAATCGTATGACAGCGAAGCAAATGACAATCGTATGATAGCGAAGCCAAATGACAAATCGAAAAATATGAAATAAAGAAAATAAAAAATAAAAAATAATTAATAAGGAGGAATAAAAATGAGTTTGACAAAAATTAATGCTACAGCGGCAACATTAACTAAAAACAGAACGGAAGGTTCAGTAGTACCTGCCAGTGGAATGTGCGTTACCTGTATTGATGGCTGTATCGGTATGTGCGAAATTGGTAAATCGGCTTATCGCGGACATGAAGTTATTTACCCGCAACCATTCGGAGTAATAACCGCTGCTTGTGAAAAGTCTTATCCGGTTGACTACTCTCATTTTAATATTCTTAGTGGAGTGGTTGGCGCCAAAGGTATTGATGAAGATAGCGATAAAGCTATTTTCCCGAATGTTAATCTTGAAGTAAAATTCGGACATGATAATGGTATAAAATTCAAGCTCCCGATTATGATACCCGGTATTGGCTCAACAAATATAGCAAAAAATAACTGGGAAGGACTTGCCATTGGTACTGCATTAGCCGGAACAGGATTAACCATCGGCGAAAATGTGGTAGGTATGGATCCCGAAGCTGTAATTAAAAACGGGAAAGTAGTTGATACAGTTGACCTAAAAAGGAGAGTAAAACTCTTTACGGATCATCAGATAGATGGCTATGGTGCAATCATTGTTCAGGCAAATGTTGAAGATACTCGTTTAGGTGTGCAGGAATATGCACTAAAAGAATTAGGTGTAAAATGTGTTGAACTGAAGTGGGGACAGGGAGCAAAAAATATCGGCGGTGAAGTAAAAATAAAAGACCTGAAAAAAGCACAATTACTCCAGGAACGTGGTTATATTGTATTACCGAATCCTTCCGATCCTCATATAATAAAAGCTTTTGAAAGCGGCGCTTTTACCGAATTTGAACGTCATTCAAGAGTAGGTATGGTTACAGAAGAAGGCTTTGCCCAGCGTGTAGAAGAACTCCGTAAAGCCGGTGCAAAATATATATTCCTGAAAACAGGGGCTTATGGACCTGCTGACCTTGCAAGAGCTGTCAAATTTGTTTCAAAATATAAACTTGACTTACTCACTGTTGATGGTGCAGGAGGAGGAACCGGTATGAGCCCATGGAGAATGATGAATGAATGGGGTGTTCCGCCTGTTGAATTACATACTTTAACTTATCGCTATGTCAAGCAACTGGCAGATAAAGGCGAATACTTTCCTGCTATTGCATTCGCCGGTGGTTTTACTTTTGAAGATCAAATGTTCAAAGGACTTGCCTTAGGAGCTCCTTTTGTAAAGCTTATAGGTATGGCAAGAGCTCCGATTGCTGCTGCTATGGTAGGTAAAACAATAGGCAATGCTGTAAAAAATAATCAGACTCCGGTATATGTTGAACGATTTGGCACTTCAATTGACCAGATATTCGTTACCGCTAATGAATTACGTAATAAAGTCGGAAATGAAGAGTTTGAAAAAATACCAACAGGCGCTATCGGTTTATACACCTATTACGAACGTCTTGCACAAGGCTTAAGACAACTTATGGCCGGTACAAGAAAATTCGCTTTACCATATATCTCCAGAAATGATATTGCTTCCTTAACCAAAGAAGCTAGCGAAGTTAGTGGAATTCCCTATATTATGGATTATCAAAAAGAAGAAGCACAAAAAATTCTTAACAGTAAATAATGAACAAATGATTTTTTTTATATAAAGAAATGGATACATTATGACTGTTAAATGTGAAAAATGCGGTAGCTCTCGTTGCTTAAAAAACGGAAAAAATGTGCGATGAGATAGATATGCTCATTGCATGGATGCTGAAAGAAAAGAGATAATATATTCTTATCGGACCCGGCAGATGGGGTACGCGCGACAGGTTCATAGGCATTCCTGTTGTATGGTCGCAAATATCCAATGCGAAAGTTATTGCCGAGGTGTGTCTGGATGAATTTCCTCTTGATGCCTCGCTGGGTTCACATTTCTTTCATAATATGATTTCAATGAATGTTGGCTATTTTTCTGTTAAGCATAATTCGCTCATAGATTATATCAACTGGGATGTGTTCTCGCAGCAGGAAGTTGTTACAGAGACAAAATATTTCCGCCATGTCCGTTTTAAAAATCCTGTGAACGTATTTATGGACGGCAAAAAAAGAGTTTCATTAATTTATTTCGGAACGGAAAAAAACAGTAAGGGATAATATGTCAGGTACAAAATACATTTATAACGAGGAATTTTCCACCGATAAGCATTATTTCAACGATATTTCCTTCAATAAGCTAATGCAGAAACGCATTAACAATGTATTGCTTGTATGTA
>JAZDMF010000427.1:0-3089 GCA_043801235.1 Bacteroidota bacterium
TCTTCATCCGTATGTAAAGCGTTTCAATATCGAAATGCCCTTCCTGAAGATAGATTTCCCTTAAAACAGAATAACGCTCCGGCGTTTTCCTGTGGCTGTTGGTTTCAAGATATTTCGTGAAAATCTGTTTTACGGTATCGAGGGTTTCCTGGTCGCTTATCATAATAATTTATGTTTTAACCCATAAAATTATTAAAAAAACAATTCGCCTGAAAATTATTTGTATAAATTCTTAATAAAAACAATGAATGATGTAACTGGTTTAAGATATATTGCCGGCTGGTATAGTCATTAGCCATTCGTCAATTGCCATTAGGGAAATCCAAAATCTGCATTCTGCACTCTGTATCCTACATTTATTTCATGTCATTTGCTGCTACGTAGCGTCATTGTTGCTCAATAGTCAATAGTGAAATAGGAAAGAGTAAAATAGAAGAATCTGCAATATTTATTCTAAATCAAATTGTTTCTGCACTTTTTAAACACAGAGATCACAGAGTATTTCACAGAGGACACAGAGAAAAAAATATTATTAGGAATAATGAACTCTGCATTCTGAATTAAATAATTGATTTGAATTTAAGTATTGGAATTTGAATATTATTAGTGATTTATGATTTGTATTTTGGTGCTTTAAATCTGCAATCGTAAATCTTAAATTATTTCAGGCTTTATCAATCCTGAAAATCTGCTGCACGCCTTCCACTTTTCTGAGGTTTTGTATCAGGTTGTTCAAATGCTTGGTGTCGTTCACGTAAAGCATAACCGTTCCTTCAAAAGTACCGGCATCGCTGTCAACGCTGATAGAGCGGATGTTCAGGTTCAGGTCGTTTGAAATTACTTTGGTGATGTTATTTACAATGCCTACCTTATCAATGCCAATAATTTTTATTCCTGCAAGGAAAGCAAGCGATTCATTGTTTGTCCATTTGGCTTTTATGGTGCGGTAAGCGTATTTCGAAAGCATGTTCACGGCATTGGGGCATCCTGTGCGGTGAATTTTTATCCCTTCGGTTATTGTAACAAAGCCGAAAACATCATCGCCGGGTATAGGGTTGCAGCATGGCGATAAAATATAGTCCAGCTTTTCCATATTATCGCCAATGAGAAGGGCATCGGATTTGTTTTTTAGTATGTTCGAAATATTGGGGGTTGTATGCTTTACCGGATCAGCTTTTTCTTTTCCTGCAAGGCGTGAAAATGGGGAAGTAAGGTATTTAAGCCATTTGCCTTTGTCTTTTTCCTGAAAGGCTTTTATTTCGCGGAGGCCTATTTTTCCGATAGCTACCTCGTAAAAAAGTTCCAGGGAATTTGGGATCTTATAAAAGTTAAGAAGCTTGCCTATTGTGGGATTGTTGAATTCGAGCTTCAGCTGCTTGAATTTTCGCATCAGTATTTCTTTGCCTTCATCGGCCACTTTTCTTTTGTCTTCTTTTAAGGCGGATTTGATACGCGACTTTGCCTTGGCAGTAATTACATAATTCAGCCAGTCTTCCTTGGGTTTTTGTTTGCCCGATGTAATTATTTCAACCTGGTCGCCGCTTTTCAGCCTGTGGTTAAGCGGAACCAGTTTGTGATTTACTTTGGCGCCTATGCAACTGTCGCCTATTTTTGAATGTATGTTATAAGCAAAGTCGAGAGCAGTGGAATGTATGGGAAGTGTTTTCAGGTCTCCTTTCGGGGTAAAAATAAAAATTTCATCAGAAAAAAGATTCAGCTTGAAATCATCGAGAAAATCGAGTGCATTGGCTTCATCGCTTTTCAGAAGTTCCCGTATTTTTTTCAGCCATTCATCCAGGCCGCTTTCGGGATTGCCGGTTTCTTTGTATTTCCAGTGAGCGGCATATCCTTTTTCTGCAATTTCATCCATGCGGACCGATCGTATCTGCACTTCAACCCATTGCCCGGAACTGCCCATAACAGTTGTATGCAGCGATTCATATCCGTTTGCTTTCGGATTCGAAATCCAGTCGCGCAGCCTGTCAGGGTTCGGACGGTAAAAGTCGGTAACAATGGAATAGGCTTTCCAGCATTCCGATTTTTCAATATCGGCAGGAGTGTCAATAATAATGCGTATGGCGAACAGATCGTAAATTTCTTCAAACGGAATTTCTTTCTTCTTCATTTTCTCCCAGATGGAATGGATGGATTTTGTCCGGTATTGTACGGAAAAATTAATTTCCTGCCTCGACATTTCTTTTTTTATGGGATTGATGAAGTGGTTAATGAATTTAAATCTTTCCTTTTCCGTTTCTTTTATTTTCAGTGAAATATTCTGATAAATTTCGGGTTCGGTATATTTCAGTGAAAGGTCTTCGAGTTCGCTTTTTATGGCATAAAGCCCCAGCCTGTGTGCGAGGGGTGCGAAAAGATACAGGGTTTCATAGGAAATTTTCAGCTGCTTTTGCGAGGGCATGGCATCGAGTGTGCGCATGTTATGAAGCCTGTCGGCAAGTTTTATAATGATCACCCGTACATCATCAGAAAGGGTGAGCAGCATTTTGCGGAAGTTTTCGGCCTGTATGGATGGAGAATTGTGATCGAAAATTTCAGAAATTTTTGTAAGTCCGTCAATAATGCGTGCCACTTTTTCGCCGAACAATCCGCGGATATCGGCAAGGGTGTAATCAGTATCTTCCACAACATCATGAAGCAGGGCGCAAATAACCGAGGTGGTTCCAAGACCTATTTCTGCAGTAGAGATATGTGCTACTGCAATAGGATGATAGATATAAGGCTCCCCTGTTTTTCGCCTCATGTCTTTATGCGCTTCCACTGCAAGGTTAAAAGCTTTGCGAATTAGCTTTTTATCTTCCTGTGAAGTGTAAGGTTTGCAGGCCTTCAGCAGGTTCCTGTACCTTTTGATTATTTCCAGCCGTTCTTTTTCTGCGTTGATTTCCTGCATGAATTCCTGATAAAAATATAATTAGTTTTTTTTTACAAAATTAATTTAAAAATAAGATGAAGTCAAAAGAATAAATTCTCAACCTGCATAAAACAGAATTTTAAATGTTGAATTTTAAATTTTAAATGAACTCATAAATATTATGAAACTGTTTTGAATTTTAGAATTTTAATATTAGCCACAG
>JAZDMF010000013.1:0-5111 GCA_043801235.1 Bacteroidota bacterium
CTTGCCGGCAGTCAGGTAACTAAAAATCGTAAGTTTTATAAAGGAGTTATTAAATTAATTATTAAAATTTCTGTTTTATTTCTTTTAATATTCAAATATTTCAGACATTTACACAGATTAAAAAGAAATTCTATGAAAAAAGTATTTGGTGTTTTATTTATTCTTGCTTTTTGGGGTTATGCAACTGCACAGGAAATAAAAGTTAAGGAGGACAAAGAAAATATTGCAGATGCAAAAAACTCTGTGCTCACGGTAATAATATATGAAGCCGACGATTCGTATGTTGAAAAAGCATGGAAGAATCTTATGAAAGAATACAATGCAAAGGTCTCCGGCAAATCGGAAATCTTTGCTGATGATGCAACAATCACCGAAATGTCAACAAATACCATCGATGTGTATGCATATACAAAAAAAGATGACGAAGGAGTAAAACTGGTTGTTGGCTTTGACCTGGGCGGAGCTTTTGTGAGTTCATCCACACATTCTTATGAATTCAAAGCGGCGGAAAAAATTGTAAAGCAATTTGCCGTTGATGCCAGCAGGAAAGCTGTAGAAGAAAAGCTCGAAGATGCGATGGAAAAGCAGAAGGAACTTGAAGACGAACTTTCCGGCCTGAAAAAGAAAAATGATAAATCGCATAAGGATATCGAAGAATACAAACAAAAAATTACCGATGCGGAAGAAGATATAATCATAAATGAAAAAGACCAGGAAACCAAAACGAAGGAAATAGAAGAGCAAACAAAAGCCGTTGAAAAAGTACAGAAGAAACTGGATGATATTAAATAACGGGTAATAGATATAATGAATCTTGGCAGGTTTGTGAAAGCAAAAATGCTTAGATTCAGTTATATTGAGCGTTTGAGTTTGCAGTTTTTTTACAAACTCGAACAGCCGAAGTATAATATTTTACCTGACATAAATTTTATTGATATGATAAAAAAAGTTATAACATTTCATTTTCTTATCCTGTGCATTTCTTTTCTTAATGCCCAGACTTTATCACCCGATATCATCAATAATATTAAAAAATCAACCGCTTATATCGAGGTGGTGCACAGTTTTCCTTTGTCGGATAAAGAGACATCTTCAACCGGCAGCGGATTTTTTATAAGCGATAACGGTTTTCTGGTTACCAATTATCATGTCATTCGTCCGTCAGTCCTTCTTTACAGTATTTATTTCCCTTCCCCTGTAAAAGAAATTAATATTATCATGAACAGCGGAACACCGTTGTATAAAAAAATAAAAGGATATGTTTATGCTGTCGATAAAAAGAATGACCTGGCAATTATTGGCACCAAAGAAACAGTCCAGACACAATTTATTGATATTTCCGATTCTGTAAATGCTGTTGAAACAATGCCTGTATGGGTTTTCGGATTTCCTTATGGTGAAGAATTCTCAGTGATACAATCAGGACCTGAGATCACAATAAACAAGGGCACTTTATCTGCGCTACGTCACGATGACAGGGGAGTATTAAAAAGTTTGCAGATTGATGCTCCTGTTAATCCAGGGAACAGCGGAGGGCCGCTCATAAATGATAAAGGAAAACTGATAGGCATTGTCAATGGAACTATGGGTACTTCACAAATGAACTTTGCCGTGCCGCAGCATTTTCTGAAGGAGCTTGCATCGGTAATGCCACAAAATGCAGAAATAAAAGATAAAATAAATATTGATATAATTTCAGAACCATCGGGTGCTTCTGTATTTATCGATTGGCAATACAAAGGAATAACTCCTTTAAAATCGCTTGGACTCGATCCGGGACTGCATTCCTTTTGCCTGATGAAACAGGGTTATACTTCATGGATTGAAGAAAACACTTTGAACACAGAGAAAAAAATGGAAGTGAAAATGCAGGCTGAAAAGAATATCCAGATTAATACTGTTCCGAAAAAGCCTGAAGATGAAAACCCGAAGGCTGTATTGCCAAAAGACATAGTAAAGAAAATGATTGCGGATAATAATTCCGATGTATCTTCTGCGCTTTTATTTGAAGATTTCGACGATAAGCAGGAATTCGAAACATGGGAGCAGAATACTGGAGGAGATGACAAGCGCACCTGGTTCGAGGAAAACGGCGCTCTTCACCAGTTCGAAAGCGATCAAATACTACATGCCATATCCATAGGCGATTCAACGTGGGAAAATTATATCGTTAAGGCAAAAGTGAAAATTACCGACACGCACGACGACAGCAGGGCGGGAATTATTTTCAGGGAAACATCGGATGGCTTTTACCTTTTCCGCATTCACAAGGAATCGAAAAAAGCCCAGTTAGCGTATCATTCCAATCATCCTTTCGGCTGGTTCGTCATTTCTGAAAAGAACCTCGGTGTAAATGTTGCCGATGAATGGTTTCATTTGTCAGTGTGCGTTACTGGAAATCTTATCACATGTTATTTTGATTCGATGCTGGTGTTCTCCACGTATGCTGATTATTCGGCAGCAGGCAATACGGGTTTCTATTCCGTTGAAAGCAAGGCTTCGTTCGACAGCCTGATTGTTTATCCGGTATCTTATGTGCCGCCTGTAAATAAACTTAGTGATAAGAAGCAAATACTTACATTCTGGTTTTCCGATTATTTCGATCTGGAATCCACGTCATGGTATCAATATTCCGGCAGCACTGAAAATCCTTCTGCATGGTTCATGAGCGAAGTGGGGTGCATGACCAATGATAAAAGCGATAAAGAAAAATACATTGAATTCACCAAATTCAGAATTTCTGATTTTGGTATGGAACTGGTTGCTTCCATAGGCAGCGGAAATGATACAAGTTCGTTTTCAGTTTTTTTCAGGAAAAATGAAAAGAATATGTTGTCGTTGATTTTTAATAAGAAAGAAAATAAAATTAAACTGTTATCTGTCGGCAATAATGAGATAAAGATTCTGAAAGAGGAAAAGTTGCCAGAGGATTTCTTCGGAAACATTCATGATTTCATAATCAGGGTGAACAAAGAGAACATCAGTATCAGTTCATCATACAATGTTTTGCTTGAATATAAAAATAAAAACCTTATATCAGAGTCAGGCACATTTGGAGTTTCAGTAAAAGCCCTTCCGGTGATTTTGCATCAGCTTACCACGAGTTCTGTTAAGGAAAATACGGATGAGAAAAATAAATGAATTTACTAAAGGAGCGTATTTTATTTTTATTAAGAGGAAGGCTTGTGCGAGACACATCAGATGCCGGTGTTACATAGAAATCAGAAGTATCTATTTATAAAATGGCGTTGTCTGGGGAGGTTTCGGCGGATTGTTTTTCCCCATGATTTCAGAGGGCATCTTGGTATCGCAGTACACCTGCCAATGTTTGATCTTATCATTCTCGACAATAATTTTCCATGCCGCAGGAAGCCGCCAGTAAAATGAATTGGTATCATTCTTAATTCCTTTGTACGTTCCTGATGCATTGCCCAGCATGGCAGTGCACTGTTTGCCGGAAATAATTTCCGAAATGCTTATTACATAATCGGGGAACCATTCAAAATAAACCTCCCATGCTTTTTTCATTTCCTCTTTTCCTGTAATGCATTGTCCGTAGGCATCAACAAAACTGTGGTCGTCACTTAGAAGGTTTGCAATTCCCTCCGCATCATGATTGTTGATGTGTTTTACAAATTCGATGATGGTATCCTTGGCCATATTCTTTTATTTTCAACGAAGATACTGCTTCTTTTTGCAACAGGAATATATTTTTCCAGAAACTGTTTTGATTTTTTTCAATTATAATATAATAATTGATTTTTCGTTCTGGCAGGCGGCTAGGCATAGACAACAACCAATTATCGCTTGCTATGTCCGGATCTGAGTGACTTTTCGTATATAAATAAATATATTGATATAAATTCAAAACAGTTTCTTAATTTTACATAAACTGAAAATTATGAAAGCGCTGGTACTTGAAAAAATCTGTAACCTTGAAAAAGAAATATTTCCTTTAAAGGAAACCGAAACAGATATTCCTGTTCCCGGAAAGCATGATGTGTTGGTAAAAGTTAAAACTTGTGGCATCTGTCATACCGAACTGGATGAGATTGAAGGAAGAGTAGCGCCTTCTTTTTTCCCTATTGTTCCCGGTCATCAGGTTGTTGGCATTGTTGAAAGATGCGGGGAGGAGGTTTCAAAATATAAGACAGGCGATAGGGTAGGAGTGGGCTGGATATTTTCATCATGCGGCAAATGCGGGTATTGCAAAACAGGGAATGAGAATCTGTGTCCTGAGTTCAAAGCCACGGGACGTGATGCAAACGGAGGCTATGCTGAATACATTTGTGTTCCTCAGGATTCAGCGTATCCTGTTCCTGATTTTTTTTCTGATGAAGAAGCAGCACCATTGCTATGTGCTGGCGCTATTGGTTATCGCTCATTGAAACTCACAAATATCATCGATGGTCAGATTCTCGGCCTCACAGGTTTTGGGGCATCAGGACACCAGGTGCTGCTGATTGCAAAACATCTGTATCCTTCTTCTGAAATATTTGTTTTTGCGCGCAGTGAGAAAGAAAGGGAATTGGCCATGACGCTTGGTGCAAACTGGGCAGGGGATACGAATGAAAAACCCCCAAAACTTACTGATAAAATTATTGATACAACTCCGGTATGGAGACCTGTTGTTGAAGCATTGCGTTATTTGAAACCTAGTGGAAGGCTTGTTATTAATGCAATCCGTAAAGAAGATCGCGATAAAGATTATTTATTGAATCTGAATTACCATGATCATTTGTGGATGGAAAAAGAAATAAAATCGGTTGCCAACATTACCCGCAGTGATATAGCTGAATTTCTGCTGCTGGCTGCAGCATTGAAATTAAAACCGGTTGTAACTACTGTAAATTTGAATGAAGTTAATAAGGCTTTACTTGAAATTAAAAACGGAAAATCGCAGGGAGCAAAAGTTTTAATATTTTAATGTCAAATGTATGACTGCAGGCTGCTATATGTCATAATTTATTAAAATATTATTTACTCAACGGTTCCCACTCGGCAAAGTTTTCAAAAACGATGTTGGTCATAGGATCGGTGGTATAGAACTCATTTGAGTTGTATGTCCATCCCATGGTCTCTGAGCCGCCGCCGCTTTGTGTTGTAATAAA
>JAZDMF010000023.1:0-22043 GCA_043801235.1 Bacteroidota bacterium
CGAACAATCGAACAATCGAACAATCGAACAATCGAACAATCGAACAATCGAACAATCGAACAATCGAACAATCGAACAATCGAACAATCGAACAATCGAACAATCGAACAATCGAACAATCGAACAATTAAACAATCGAACAATCGAACAATCGAACAATCGAACAATCGAACAATTAAACAATCGAACAATCGAACAATTAAACAGTAAAACAGATAAGCAATTCAACAATTGAATAACAAATATCATCATATGAAAACCACAAAAATATTTTTTGTTACTGCCATTCTGACACTGATCAGCCACTGCAGTTTTTCTCAATTTGCCATTTCTCTCGAATTAAGGCCCAGAGGCGAATTCAGGAAAGGATACAAAATGTTACCCGATGAAAATACGGTCCCTGCAACTTTTATAAGCCAGCGAAGCAGAATCAGCTTCGGATTTAAAACCGAAAAATTAAACACAAAAATATCATTCCAGGATGTACGGGTATGGGGTGATGAAGCTTTCAAGACAGATAAAGCAGGACTGGGAATATACGAGGCCTGGGCTGAAATTGCCATCAGTGACAGTTTTTTTCTGAAGACAGGAAAACAGGAGTTTGTTTACGACAACGAACGATTATTAAGCAAAAGTAACTGGACACAACTGGGTGCAGCTCATAATGCAGCATTGTTAAGCTATAAGAAGAATGGCTTTCAGATTGACTTTGCCGCGGCATTCAATCAAAGCACTGAAAATATTTTCGGAACCGATTATTCCGACCTGAACACAAGTTATAAAACCCTTGATTTTCTTTGGATCTCAAAAAAAATCAATGATAACATAAAAGTGTCATTGCTGGGTATTGCCGATGGTTATCAGAAAGAGGAAACCGAAAACACAACCTACCTGAGGGGCACGTTTGGCGGCATTGCTGAAGCAGGAAAAGAAAAGAAATACTCTGTTGCTGTCAGGGGGTTTTATCAAACCGGACGGCTGCAAACCGGGCAGGAAATTGCAGCATATTACGGCAATGCTGATTTTTCGTATACAATAAAAGAAAAATACACTGTAATTGCAGGCATTGAATATATTTCTGGTGAAGATGCGCTTGACACCGCGAATACAAAAAGTAATATTTTCTGCACTTTATATGGTTCTGGCCATAAATTTAACGGTAACATGGATTATTATACAAATATGTCTAATGACACAAAGAATGCAGGACTTGTAAATCCTTATCTGAACTTTATCATAAAACTTAGCGAGAAATCTAAGATCAGGGCAGATTTTCATTATTTCTTTCTGCAGAATAATTATTTGAATTTAAACAATGAACTTGTGAATAAAGCTTTAGGTGCCGAAGCCGACCTTACCTTTTCTTATGACATTTCTAAAGATGCTTCTGTCCTCACGGGATTTTCAGTGATCAACCCTACCCAGCAGATGAAAATATTTTCAGGAGGCGATGGTAATTATTACGGAACCTGGGGATTTGTGATGCTGACAGTGAAACCGACACTTTTCAAATCAGATAAAAAATAGGGATTCATTTTATCCGGCTTCTTATTTCTTTCGCGGGTCTTTTCTGCGATTGTCATTCTGATTATTACTGCGGTTGAGGTTTTGATTGTTGTTCTTCTGATCGTTTTTCTGAACATTCTTCTGATCCTTTTTTAAAAATTCCTCATCCTGCCTGCGTATTTCATTATTATCAAAGTACGATGTATCCTTCATCATTAGAATCTTCGATTCAGCTCTGAGTTGAACTTTTTGCATCAGATTAAAAGTATCGGCAGGCGAAATGGTGCCTCTTTCCACAAGCAGCGTGGCTATTGAGTTGAAATAGGCTCCGTTCATTTCCGGATCAAGGTTACCGGCTTTGTCGAAGGAATATTTGTACCATTTGGGCCGTGGTAAAATACTTGCAAGAAAAATACTTTCGGGTACAGTAAGCAGAGAAGGAGTTTTATTAAAATAAAATTTCGCAGCCTGATTTATGCCATACACTCCCGGCCCCCATTCGGCTATGTTCAGGTACACTTCAAACATCCTGTTGTGCGAACAAAGATTGCCGCTTTGTATCAGCCACACAATAAGCAGTTCCTCAGCCTTGCGTGCAATGGTTTTGCTTTTTGTAAGAAAAACATTTTTCACCAGTTGCATTTCTATTGTACTTCCTCCTCGTATAAATTTTTTCTCCTTGATATCCTGTATTATTGCAAGCCTCAGCGAATTGATATCAAATCCTGTCTGATAATAAGTGCCTCCGTTTTCGGCTATGATCACAGCTTCTTTAAGTGGAAGTGAAATATCTTCAATAGGTGTAAAATTGGGATTGTCCGGCCCAACAAGAAATGATGCGGCAGCAAAACCGTCTTCATATGCAGTATAGGTAAACGGTCCTGCAATTTTTGAAAAATCAGTTTCTCCGTACTTCACCACTTTAAAATCCTTGCCTGTCAAACCTGCAGTAAACTCAAGTGAATCGGTTTGCTTCATATCAACAAAAAAATCGAGTGAAAAAAGCAGACGCCCGCTTGTCTGAATATTTTCAAAATTTGTGAAAAGTCCTACAGGTAATGAACCGAAAAAATCCTGTGCATCAAATTCATCATGTATTTTTAAGGTATATTTTTTCGAACCGCCCGACTGAAAAAGGAAGTAAGGATTTAAGACAAGTGTATTATACACCAGTGACGATGTACTGTCGAGTTCAATAAAATCCTTCCCGATATTGAAATTACATTCAAACAAAGCTTTCTGCATAGTAACGTCGGTTGTTGATATTTTTTTATGATTTACCCGAAGCCCGTATATCGATACATATCCGTTCAATTGATAAATATCTCCTTTATAGGAATTATTTTCCAACCCAAGCAGCAGACTGTCGAACTTCATTGTAAGGCCAAACATATTCTTTACAAAAGGAACGTAATCGGATACTTTTTCAGGATAGACGGTCACTCCAGCAGTTCTTTCATTTTTATTGATGGTTCCTTTTATGTTCCATAAACTTGTAGTTTTTCCTTCTGTCATCTTAACAGGACACAGGAAATGGTGATCCTCTATTTTTATAGTTTCAATGAATGCAGAAATTTCCGATGAATCAACACTCGCATAAATGTTAATATTTTTCAGTAAAACATCATCAGGCATTCTACTGAAAACAGCATCCGATAATTTATCAACGGCAGTAGCATAACCCGTTTCATGTTTTTCGGAAACAGTATTCTTTTTCTTTAGCAAAAATGAAAAATTATCCGTACTGTCCTTTGAAACAATATGAACAGAGCAATTGTTTACTTCAAGATTGCTTATGCTTATTTTGCCGAACAGCATAGGGAAAAATTTCAGACCTGTATAGATATTTTCAAGTTGTATGAGGGTGTCCTTGTTATCTGGAATTATATAAATTCCATTCAGTTCTATTCCGGTAATACCGCTGAAATGCGATTCGATGATAATAAGCTTTGCAGGATATTTATCATTGAAAGCATTTATTTTTTTCTCTAATGCGCTGTGAAGGATTGAATTCCTGGCCAAAAGAAAAACAACTAACAATAGCAAGAACAATAAAACCAGAATTACCAGGATTCTCTTAAGCAGTTTCGATTTAAAAAATGCGGGAATTTTCATTGGTTAAATCTTTACGGCAAAAGTATATTTTTTAATATCAAAAAAGGGTTCTTTTTTAATTTTTCTTACAGTTCGCAGCAGCGATTTGTTTTTTGAACAATTATAAATTATCTTTGACAAAATAATTCGATGAACAGGACAGCCCTGCAGGACTTCGTCAGGTGCAAACTGCAGCATAGAAGTCTGAGTGCAAAAGAAAATTATTAGATATATTCCTGAAAACACAAATAAAAATAATGAGATAATAATAACTCAAATAATAATTGGATGAAAAAAAAACTTTTAATTCTTTTGGCAGTACCTTTGATAATTGGCACTTGCAAAGCCCAGACAACTGTGAGTTACGAGACAGTTACAATCGCACTTACTTCGTTTAATGCTGCCTTGACTGCATTGAATGCTTCCGGAATAACACCTAAATGGCAAACTAAATATACTGCGGGTCTGGCAATGTTAACAGGAGCAGGACAGTTAGCCTATGGAATTTATGAGGCGGGCTCAACTATGACAACACTGGATATAGTTAATATTACGGTAGGTACAGCCACAATTATAACCAATGCAATATTGCTTTATCAAACATTTCATACAGGGAAGACCACATCATTGAATTCATATTATACACCTGTAGAAAATAATACCCTTGCATTGGGATTACGGTTTGTGAAAAAATTCTGATATCTAAAACCTATTTTGCCCCAAACTGAAGGAATAACTGTTTGTCAAAAATGATTAAAAAAGATAAATTCATAACTTTGTGGTGATGAAAAAAATTGCCGCTTTATTTCTATGCGTATTATTCCTGTTTAATATCATGGGATATTATACCGCATTTCTCATTCAGCGCGCTCAGTTGAAAAAGGAAATGAAAGCATATATCAAAAGCGATGCAGGCGCCGAAAACCTTCAGAAACTTTTCATTCCTGTTGTTCAATTTGCTGCTTCGGTTGACTTTATTGAAGATAACGAATTTATTTATAATGGTGAATTGTATGACCTGGTAAAAAAAGAAACTTCCGATTCAGTAATAATTCTATACTGTATTAATGACAAAAAAGAGCAGTTGCTTCTTGAAACAGCCCGGGAACACTTCAGCAGAAACCATGATGAGAATAGCTCAACAAATAATAATTCATCTGTTTTAAAAAACATTATAAAAGAAGCCTTACCTGAAAATCCGAATTTTATTACTTATTCAGTATGTCATATAACACAAGGCACTAATTATTCTTCACTTATAATCACGCAATATATTGCCATTACTTCTCCTCCACCCAAAACCTGACAGATTATTTTATTTTTCTTATTTGTTTATAACTATCTGAAAATTTTATTATGCAATTTTTTCAGGTATATTGTATTTTCAATAATAATTTAAACAAATTATCATGAAAAAAATAATTTCATTCTTAATAGTAATTCTTTCTATTATTTATGGATTTCCCCAAACGCTTACCGTAATTGATGCCACCACCAGGGAAGGAATACAGGGAGTGACTATCCATTCAAATGATTTAAAAATTTCAACGATAACCAATGCTAAAGGCAAGGCAGACGCTGTGATGTTTAAAAACGCTGACAGTATTTACTTTAAATATGTCGGTTACAAAACTCTTTCGTATAGTTTCAGACAGCTTGAATCCATGCAGTTCAGTGTTGAACTTACCGAAACAAATATTTTTCTGGGAGAAATGGTAGTTTCAGCGAATCGTTGGGAGGAAGAACAAATTGAAATACCTTATCGTGTTGAAAAAATAAATCCAAAAGAAGTATCATTCCAGAATCCGCAAACTTCGGCTGACCTGATAGGTTCAAACGGTTATGCTTACATCCAGAAAAGTCAGCAGGCCGGAGGCTCACCCAGCCTGAGGGGTTTTGCCACAAATCGCGTTTTACTGGTTGTTGACGGTGTTCGCATGAACAATGCAATTTTCCGTACGGGAAATCTTCAGAACGTAATTTCACTGGATGCAAATTCTCTTGAAAGCACTGAAATACTTTTTGGCCCGGGAGCTGTGATGTACGGCAGCGATGCTATTGGCGGTGTGATGGATTTTCATTGTTTGGAGCCAAAGTTCTCTGATAACGATAAAATACTATTCACCGGAAATGTCTTCGGCCGTTTTTCATCGGCGAATACAGAGAAAACTGGTCACCTCGATTTTAATATCGGCTTGAAGAAATGGGCTTTTACAACAAGTTTCACAACGAGTGACTATGGCGATCTTCGCGCAGGCACGGATGGGAATTCATATTATTTACGCCCTTCGTATGTTGAAACTAATGACGGCGTTGATTCAATGATGGTCAATGAAGACTCCACACTCCAGGTCGGATCAGCATACAGTCAGAATAATTTCATGCAGAAAATCAGATTTAATCCCAATGAAACATGGGACATTGATTACGGATTTTATTATTCTGCCACATCCGATGCGCCCCGTTACGACAGGCTGCGCCTGGATGCGAACGAAAACGGAGTACTTGATAATGCGGTATGGTATTATGGCCCTCAAAAATGGATGATGAACCGATTGGGTGTTACAAATTCAAAGTCAAATAAAGCTTATGACCGCCTGCGTTTTGTTGCAGCAATGCAGAATTACGAAGAAAGCAGGCACGACAGAAAGTTTGGCAGTTCAAAACTCCGCAACCAGACAGAAACCGTTGATGCACTCTCGTTCAATCTTGATCTTGACAAAAAAATTGGACAAAACGCGACACTGTTCTATGGCGCTGAAGTTGTTCATAACACAGTGGGTTCTGTTGCCAATAAAGTGCTTATTACCACAGGAGCAGAAGAACCTACGACAACCCGCTATCCCGATGGCTCAACCTGGCAGGCATACGGTGCTTATACGAGTTTCAAATACAAATTAAACCAGAATTGGATTATGAATATGGGCGCACGTTACAGCTATTACATGATTGAAGCTGATTTTGACACTACTTTATTTCCGTTCCCCTTTACTCATGCAGCCATCAATAATGGCGCTTTAAACGGAAGCTTAGGTGTCGTATACAGCCCTGACAAAACATGGCAGATGTATTTTAACTTTTCTACAGGTTTCCGTGTACCCAACATTGACGATATCGGTAAAGTGTTCGAATCCGTACCCGGCTCTGTTGTTGTTCCCAATACCGACCTGAAACCTGAATATGCTTATAACGGAGAAATAGGGACAGCCAAAACTTTCGGTAATTTTTTGAAAATTGATTTTGCTGCTTATTATACACTGCTTGACAATGCTCTTGCCCGCAGGAATTTCCAGTACAACGGACAGGACAGCATTAATTATGACGGGCAAATGAGCCAGGTAATGGCTATACA
This sequence comes from Bacteroidota bacterium, assembly GCA_043801235.1. Taxonomy (GTDB): domain Bacteria; phylum Bacteroidota; class Bacteroidia; order Bacteroidales; family CG2-30-32-10; genus DAOQAK01. The sequence continues at coordinate 6,953 of JAZDMF010000023.1, forward strand.
AAATATTGCACTGGCTAATGTATACGGTATTCAGGCAGGCCTTGCTGTTAACTTCGGAAAAGGAATTGGTTTAAAAACTTCTATCTGTTACCAGTATGGAGAAGAGGAAAGCATAGACAGTTCGGCTTATTATCCAACATCACATGTTCCGCCAATGTTCGGAAGCACGCATTTAACCTACGAACGAAAAAAACTCAAACTCGATTTTTATGCATCGTATAACAGCAAAATGGATTACGATGATTTGCCATTGTCAGAACGCCAGGATGCTACGCCATACGCTAAAGATGCCAACGGTCTTCCCTTTGTTCCTGCATGGACCACGTTTAATTTCAAGGCAGGTATTTACATCAACAAATACCTGGCTTTGAATTTAGGGGTTGAAAATATTACCGGTCAGCTTTATCGTTCTTTTGAATCAGGAATAAGCGCTCCCGGAAGAAATTTCATTATTGCCCTTCGCGGAAATTTTTAACCCGAATTTTAAAAAAGAAGAAGGCTGCTTGCCGCTTCTTTTTATGTAGTATATTTGGAAAAATTCATCATATGAACGGAGCATATCTTCATCTTATCATTTGCCATATTCCAATAATGGGAGCGGCTTCCACCGTATTGTTAATATTGTTTTCGTTATTTAGAAAAAGTAAGGAGCTGAAACAGGTTTCTCTCTGGTTCGCTGTGATTACAGGTATTGTTGCGTTAGCGGCATATGCTTCCGGGTCTGGAGCTGAAGAAATTGTAAAAAGCCTGCCCGGAATGACAGAATCAACAATCGAACCGCATGAAGAAATTGCATTGTTCTTTCTTATTGCCTTGGTTGTTATTGGATTCATTTCCTTGTTGGGGTTACTACTTTCGAGGGCATCAGCATCTGTCCTGCATAAGTTTGTAATAATTGTTTTGGTTTTAAATCTGCTGACATCTTATCTGGCAGTAAAGACAAGCCTGACCGGGGATAAAATCAGGCATACGGAAATAGTGGATAGTAATCCGGAAATAACTACGGATATAGAGTAATCAGATTTTCATGTATTGAAAGCACTTGCGGTATCAATGCTTTCCTGTCGTTATTAAAAATAACAAAATCAGCTTTTTTTATTTTTTTATTCTCAGGCAACTGCTGCAAAATACGGTTTTTTATATGTTCCGCATCAACCCCGTCGCGGTCCATCACTCTTTTCAATCTTAATGATTCGGGTGCACTGACAAAAATAATTTTATCGAAAAGCGATGAATAATTCGTTTCAAATAAAATAGCAGATTCCATAATTATATAAGAAACATTTTTTTGTTCTTTCATCCACAGTTCAAAATCAGCGATTACCAGCGGATGTATTATTTTGTTTAATTTTTCCAGCTTCAGCTTATCGGCAAAAACAATTTCTGCAATTTTTTTCTTATCCGGTTTTCCCTGTGAACTTGAAATATCTTCGTCGAAAATTTTTATTATCGGATCAGCAACAGATGGCATTTCCATGATAGCGCCGGCACGTGTATCGGCATTGTATACAGGGATGCGGAGAACCTGAAAAATTTCCGACACAAGCGTTTTGCCGCTTCCAATATTACCGGTAAGTCCAACTTTGATCATTACTTAACTGATGTTACGAAAATAAAAAAAAATTCAAAATTTCAAATTCCAAATCCAAAGCCCCAAGAAAAGCAAAAGAATGGGTAGTTTGATCATTATTGAAGCATCTTTGCACTCTTATTACTATGTTTTTTGAAAAATAGTAATTTTTTTATTTGAATTTTGGACTTGGTGCTTATTCACATTCTTCAGAATAAAGTGAGTTACTTCAGTAAAATATATTCTATTTTTTCAGGCTCAATTTTAAGTATCCTGACAAATGAAGGCTGTTTGGTAATTTCAACCTTCAGCTTTTTGGCGTTGGCAGATTTTGCCTTGGAAATATCTGCTGTTGCTGAAAACCTGCCTGCATCTATCTTATTGTATTTGCTTAAAGGAACAACATAAGTAACTGTAACTTTTTCAGGAAAAGTTTTTACTGAAAGGTTTTTTTCGCTCCCCGAAATCACTACAGGCACTTCCGCTTTCGCTTCGGTAAATTTATCCACAGGAACATACACGCTGACCGATCCGGGTTTTATTGATACCAGTTTTTCTTTGCTATCAGGAAAATTCAGCATCAGTACCTGGCTTGAACTTACATTACCGAGTGTCTTTGCGACAGTTGTTATATATTGAATGCTGTCAATAATCTCTTTCGGGCCGTTTAACAGAACACTGTCAGGGAAAACAATCATAGAATCCGAAAGTCCGAACTGTTGTGCATACGTTATGTTCATCATTGTTTTTACCTGAACTTTCTTGCTGTATTTGTCAACCAGGCTGAATAAAAGCGTATCGGGCGAAATGGAAATAATATTATTTTGCTGGTGTATTTGTTCACCTGTGGCCTGAGTAATATCATCAGTAAGAATAAAATATCCGTTTTTCGAATTTTTTATTTTGTGGAGTATTTGTGCTATATCAACAACTATTGTCTGTGATTTAAAAAACATGCTGTTGTACAGCATCCTGAACCCTTTCGATTTCAGATTTATTGTCAAAACAGTGTCTGTCTCGTTAATCAATACCTTTCCGTCCGGGATGTTTGAGTAAACCAACGGATAGGAATGCACCTCTGAATATTCATCCGACAGTTTTATTATGAGCCAGATGAATGACGATACAATAAAACAGAAAAGGAAGATATATAATTTCTTCCTTACATTTTTTGGCTTGTCGTTATTTTTCAGGTTATACGCCTGCTGCGATTCCATAGATTACAATAAGAATACCCGAAAACAATGAAGAAGTTCTATGTAAAAAAAAACTTCCAGACTTATTTGTTCGCATTCAGTTGCTGATCCGGGTTGGTTCCCGTGGCCACTGCGCTTCTTTCAATTTTTAATTTGCCCAGTCCTTCTGTTTCAATAATAAAGGTCGTATCGTGTACTTCGATAATTTTACCGTGAATACCGCCGATAGTAACAATTTTATCGCCTTTCTTAATAGCTTCCCTGAATTTTTTCTGGTCTTTGCTACGCTTCATCTGAGGCCTGATCATAAAAAAGTAGAAGACTACTACAATAAGAATCAGCGGCAGGAATGTCATTAAAGGATTACTGTTTTTTGAATCGCCGCCACCTGTCATAAGCAGCACAAATAATAAATGTGTCATGTTTTTAAGTATTAATTGATAATTGTTTTTTTATTCTTCCGGAACCTGAATCTGAGCTTTAACAGTAAGTACTTTGGAATTAGGTTGCGTATTTGCTATAATGGTAATTGTTTTGTTCTGATAACCTTTCTTAGTTTCTGTATTAAAAGTAACATCAATAGTACCTTCACCATTTGGCGGAATGGGCTTTTTGGGAAAATCGGCTATGGTGCAACCGCAACTTCCCTTGGCATCGGAAATAACAAGGTCGGACTTGCCCGAATTTTTGAACTTGAACGAATACGAAACTTTTTCTCCCTGTATAATTCTTCCGAAATCGTGTATTTCCTCATCAAACTCAAAACGGGGAAGATTCGAAGAATCGGCAGTGCCGTCAGCAGTATTCGGATTTTTCAGAGCATCGGAAGTAATAGTGTTATCGCTTTCCTGCGTGCTGCCACTGCATCCTGCTATAGCAACTACCATAATTACCAGCAAACAAAAATTAAACGATAATTTTCTCATATGATTTTTTGATTTGCAAAGATACAAATAATACCATTACTCAATAAGTATTAGTTCATTGAAATTTGGTATAATGCCGGAAGAGTAGCTGTTATAGTTCAATTTACCTGCCTGCCAACCTTCGGCTGGTGAACCGGCAAGGCAGGTTGGACTATTACAAATACCGTATCGGTATAAAACAAATTCCAAACTCCAAGCCCAAAAACGCAAAAAGACAGTTGGTTTTAAATATTTATGTAATTTTATCATTCAAATAAATTTATTTATGGGACAAATAATAAACATCCATGCAAGGCAGATTCTCGATTCAAGAGGAAATCCTACAATAGAAGTTGATGTATTAACCAACACCAGTATACTGGGGCGCGCTGCTGTTCCTTCCGGCGCTTCAACAGGTATTCACGAAGCACATGAACTGCGCGATAACGATAAAAGCGTTTATCTCGGAAAAGGTGTATTGAAAGCCGTACAGAACGTTAATAAAACACTGAACGAAGAACTGAACGGGCACGATGTGGCCGAACAAAACACCATTGATAAAATAATGATAGAACTTGACGGGACTCCCACAAAATCGAACCTTGGAGCTAATGCAATATTGGGTGTTTCTCTTGCCTGTGCAAATGCCGCAGCGCAGGAATCGGGGCAACCTTACTTTCGTTATCTCGGAGGTGTTAATGCCAACCTGCTTCCCATTCCGATGATGAACATCCTGAACGGAGGTTCGCATGCCGACAACTGCATCGACTTCCAGGAATTTATGATAATGCCCATTGGCGCAACTTCTTTTTCCGATGCCATCCGCATGGGGGCTGAAGTTTTTCATAATCTGAAAAACGTTCTTAAAAAGAAAGGTTATTCAACCAATGTGGGCGATGAAGGCGGATTTGCCCCCAACCTGAAATCGAACGAAGAAGCCATACAGGTAATAATTCAGGCAATTGAAGCAGCAAAGTACAAGCCCGGTAAAGATATATATATTGCCCTTGACCCGGCAGCTTCCGAATTTTTTATTCCTGAAGAAAAAGTCTATCACCTTAAAAAATCATCAGGTGAAAAGTTGAAACCTTCTGAAATGGTTGGCTACTGGAAAGAATGGGTGAAGAAATACCCCATAGTTTCCATTGAAGACGGCATGGCGGAAGATGACTGGGACGGATGGAAACGGATGACCCAAACATTGGGCGATAAAATTCAGATTGTTGGCGATGACCTTTTTGTTACCAATGTTGAACGCCTGCAGAAAGGCATCAAAATAGGCGCAGCCAATTCAATACTAATTAAAGTTAACCAGATTGGCACACTTACCGAAACCATTAATGCCGTTGAGCTTGCTAGACTCAACGGTTATTCATCAGTAATAAGTCACCGTTCAGGTGAAACGGAAGATACAACCATTGCCGATTTATCGGTAGCATTGAAAACAGGAATGATCAAAACAGGATCGGCCTGCAGAACAGAGCGCATTGCAAAGTACAACCAGTTGCTCCGCATTGAAGAAATGCTTGGAGATAATGCCGATTATCTTGGAAAAAGGTTCAGGTATGCTTAATCGTTTTACAAAATAAAAAGAAGGGGCGGCCGCAGGCCGCCCTTTCTTTTTAACGGGTAATATGAATTTTCAATATGTACTGTTTTTTTTAACATGCATTATTCTTGTAAAATCAGATTTGTATGCTAAAATATCCCTATCCCTGCTATTAATATGCAAAGGAATTTCAGGAATAAGTAAAAATATTTATTTTTTTTTATTTGTTGTCATTTGTATGTTGAACAGGTAAGAAGTATAAAATTTCATATACAATTATGTGAAAAAGCATATTTAGTTTTACATCGAATTCAAAATTGTAAAACTAAAAACAACCCACCATGAAAACAAGATTTTTTATTTGCGCATTGCTCTCATTGATGTTGCAACTGCTGCTTACATTTAACACTACAGCACAAACACAAGGCATTACCATAACTTATGCCAGTGATTCCGATTCATCCAACTATTATTGTTCGGCTCCTACAACCATATACTTTTGGATATACGGATCGGCGGTAGGTTATGTAAACGGTGATTCAACTGAAATAAAAATAAATTTCGGTGATGGCAATGATACAATTTTTATGACACCTATTTATAACGGGCAGAATTATTTCTACGGGAATGCGCAACATGTTTACAATGCTCCGGGAACGTATTCCTGTCAGTATATTGCAACCGGCCCCGATGGCAGTTCTGATACACTGATTGTGAATGATGAAGTGGTTATTTCCAATACATGTGGTGCAATTTCGGGCCAGGTTTATCTTGATGCAAATGGAAATTGCATCTTTGATGCCGGTGACACGCCAATACCTTATTATTCTATTACTATTTCAAACGGAGCACAGGATGTAGCATATGCATGGACTGACTCACTCGGATATTATTCTGTGAATGTTCCTTCAGGGCCTACTTATACAGTGGAAGCTTATTCAAATTATTATTATGGCCAATCATTTGATATAACATGTCCTATATCTGGAAATTATACAGTTTCTTCAGTTCCGGCTTCAAATCTTGATTTCGGATTAAACTGCCTTGAAGGTTATGATCTGACGGGTTATTTGAACGGTTGGGGTTTTCGTCCTGGTTTCGATGCTACAATATGGTTTGATATATGGAACCTGAGATGCCTTCCGGTAAACGGCATGGCAAAGCTTGTGCTCGATCCTGTGCTCACCTTTGTAAGTTCCAATCCTGTACCTGATGCTATCAGCGGTGATACCCTGATCTATAACTTCAACAGCATTCAGAATGGCTACTGGAATTATCCTTATTTTAATATTATTGTAAATACACCAGTCTCAGCAAATATAGGCGATACAGTTTGCCTGCAACTTATCATTGAACCGATTGCTGGTGATTCTGTTCCTGGGAATAATATTATTTATGCATGTTACCCGGTCCAGAATTCATGGGATCCTAATATGAAAGTAGTTAGTACAGCAGGCGAAGTCCCTTCGGGTGATATCCCAAATAACACAGAACTGACATACACTTTGCATTTCCAGAATACGGGAACAGCCGTAGCATATGATATAATTGTAACAGATACACTTGATGCAGACCTTAACCCTGCAGCCTTGGAAATAGTTGGAAGCAGCCATCCGATGACGTTCAACCTAATGGCGGGGAATATAATGAAATTCGCTTTTGACAACATTATGCTGCCCGATAGCGGGAGCAACGAACCAGAAAGCCACGGTTATGTGATTTACAGGATTAATCAGAAAGCAAATCTGACACTTGGCACTGAGATAACAAATACTGCGAATATCTATTTTGATTTTAATCCTGCAATTGTTACTAATCAAACAATCAATACAATTGCAGATTTTACAGGAATTATCGATTCTTATGATGTTGAAACGCTTGGGATTTTCCCTGTTCCTGTTGATAAAACACTTTACCTCAATATACCTTCATCAGTTGATCATGCTTTGCTTCAGTTTGTTAACCAGGAAGGAAGAATAATTTATAAACAAAATGTAAAGGGTGGAGTTCTTGGCATAAATGTTGAGAAATTCAAAACCGGTGTTTATACTGTTCTGCTTTCTTCTGATAAAAAATATTACAGTTGCAAAGCCATGGTAATTCACTGATTGTGCTTTTTAGTAGGAAACCCCCGCCTGAAAAACGGGGGTTTTTTATTTTATTTCTATCTTTGTATTAATACCAATGAATAAAAAATTGCTAATAATCATTACTTTTACTTTTGTGAAAATAAAAATATCAGCAATTGGGAAGTACATAATGGGCATGCTTAATATATGACATCGACAAAGCTGACAGACACGATAGAAAAAATTAACATAGACAGTTATGGCAGTCTTTCATGACGACAAAAATAAAAAGCGGAATCCGGCGACAACTCAAAGAAAACAGTGCGAAACTTTAAAACTAAACGAGTAGAAAAACAAATCCTATAAAAATGAAAGCGAAAAATTATTTCTTTACACAACTTGCAATAACCGTTGCAATGTGTGTATTTTATACACCATCAATCAAAGCGCAATTAACCAAATTTCAGAAATGGCAGCAACCGAGCTATTTCACAGGATTTACTATGAGCGTTTGGGATAATAATGACATGCGTGAGGTTAACCAGCAGGATTTTGACAGCCTTAAAGCTATCGGGGCAACGCTTGTAGCAATACAAACGCAGGGAAGCCTGGATGTCGAATCTCCTTATGCACCTAATATTTATTGGGCAGAGTATCCTGACACAACTTTTCATATTGACAGGTTAGATACTATGGTGAGTTTTGCCAGAAATGCCGGGCTGATGTATGTTATTGTCGTAAGGGATGGTCCGGGCAGAATGGATGTCAGCGAGGATACAGGCTCTACCATATGGACAAATCCCGCAGAACAACAATTGTACGGGAAAATGTTAAAAGACATGGCGCAAAGGTATCTGCCGGATACATTATTTGTAGGAATGGCTTTAACTGTTGAACCGAATCCTCTGGGTGAATTATGGGAACCGCCAATTGCAGTTCTTGACAGCGCACTTCTTGCTAATGGTATTGACCTTAATGCACTTTATACTTTGTGGATAGATTCTGTAAGGACAGTAGATACTGAATTGCCATTGGTTGTGGGAGGTGTCCATGCATCACATCCTGAATATTTCTCGTTGGTCAGCAAACAAGCCGACGATAATATTGTTTATACAACACATCTCTATAATCCTGCAAATTTCAGCCATGAGGCAATGCCATATTCTGTTACTTATCCCGATAATTATTGGAGCGTCAGGTTGGATGATATTGAATATTTTGACAAAACATTTATGAAGGACTCTCTTTATAAACCGGTAAGGGATTTTCAATTAACATATAATGTTCCTATCCTTGTTGGAGAATTTGGTATAAGACTCCCGCAAAATGGCGGAGAATTATATTTGAACGATATTGCTGAAATTGCCTGTGAATCAGGTTGGCATTATGCTATATGGGGGTTTAATAACGGGCCGGAATTCAATTACAAAGATATGGACTCAATATATGGAACTAATTACTGGAATACAGTTAAGGGATTAATGAATTGCGGAGCAACTGGTTTCGAAGAAACGACAATTGATAATAATGTATCTGTTTACCCTAATCCCTCTGACGATAATGTTTATATAGAAATTCAACAGGCAATGCTTTTGCAGAAGTGTGTTATTTCCATTTATAATATTCATGGGCAATTGATGTTACAAGAGCCGTTACAGCAAACAAAAACAGAAATTAATATTGCAAACTTTTCAAAAGGTGTATATGTTGTAAAAGTTGGTAATTCAGAAAACACTATTGTCAAAAAACTTATTAAAAAATAATCAAAGAAAATAAATTTTATAATTTTATAGCGTCCTGATCCAACACAAACTTATTTTTAAGATAATACTTAAATAAAGTCCATTAACTAATTTAAAAACAAAATTATGAAAAGAACATTTTTTATTGTATTACTGACAGTAATTTCAATCAGCATCGCCAGTTCGCAGACCTATTTCCGCAGCGGGATATTCCTGCATCATTCCACAGGACAGTATATTTGGGGGCATAATCCCGACGGGCTTTCCAATACAACCATTCCCGATGAGATGCATCAGTTCAATGTTGATCATTCTTATACAGGAAATGATTCCATTACATTAAACGAAGAATGGTGGGCTCCGGGCGATAACGAATGGTACACACAGCATGAATTCTTTGAGGGAAACACAGCATATACTGATATCAATGATTATCTGAACAACGACAAGATCATTGTAGTGAAATCGTGCTTCCCTTCATCGGAGATTGATTCGTGGGGGCAGCCTTCTGATACGGCTACCGATCCTACATATAAATCAGTGTATAATTACAAATGGCACTGGAGGCACATCATTAATGTTATGAGGAATAACCCCGATAATTTTTTCGCCATATGGACCAATGCCCCTCTGGAAGTGAATTCAACTACAGTGCAGCAGGCTGCCCTTTCAAAACTTTTCTGCACCTGGGCAAAGGATACGCTCGCTGAAGGCCTCGACCCTGTGATCGGAGCCTTTCCGCATAATGTTTATGTTTTCGATTATTTCAATAAAATAACGGGGCCCGATGGCATTGAACCTGTAATGTATGCCACTGCCCCATGGGACAGCCATCCCAACGGTGCTGCCACCGATTTTATTGCACCGCAATTTGTTGATGAAATTTTTGATGCCGCTCTTGCATATGAACTGTATTATACTGCAATACAGGAGCACTTAAATTCTGATATAATAATTTTCCCCAATCCTGTAAATGATAAACTCTACATTGACGGAATATCAAAATTCAGTTATGAAATCATCGGCAGTGCCGGAAATATTATCAAATCCGGAAAAAATAAAACTGAAATAAATATTAATGATATCCCGAAAGGAATTTATTTCGTCAGATTAACCACCGAAACGGCTGTGATTACCGAAAAACTGGTGATCGAATAATTGATGTATAAAAACCTGACTGATTTCATAAGGATACTGGATGAACAGGGCGAACTTATCCGCGTTAAGGAATTTGTTTCTCCTGTTCTTGAGATAACAGAAATTACTGATCGTGTTAGCAAAGCAGGAGGAAAGGCTTTGCTGTTTGAAAATACCGGAACAGATTTTCCTCTGTTGATTAATGCCATGGGGTCGATAAAGCGTATTTGCCTTGCACTGGGTGTAAATTCGCTTGATGATATCGGAAAAGATATTGAATCACTTTTTAAAAAGATAGTATCGCCCAAGGACGGGATGCTGGACAAGTTGAAGGTGCTGCCTGCTTTGAACGAGGTTGCATCATGGATGCCAAAGTCAGTCAGTAAAAAGGCCCCGTGTCAGCAGGTGGTAATGAAAACACCGGATATAAATCTGCTGCCTATCCTGCAGTGCTGGCCATATGACGGGGGAAAATTTATTACCCTGCCATTGGTTAATACTGTCAGTCCCGTCACAAACATAAGGAATGTGGGCATGTACCGCATGCAAGTGTTCGGCCCTGACCTTACCGCAATGCACTGGCATTTGCATAAAAATTCAGCACGCCATTACAGGGAATATAAAAAGCTCGGAATAAAAATGCCGGTAGCTGTTGCCTTGGGAGGCGACCCTGTATATACTTATGCTGCCACTGCTCCTTTGCCCGATAACATTGATGAGTATATGCTGGCAGGTTTTCTCAGGAAGAAAAAAGTGGAACTGGTTAAGTGTTTGACACAGGATATTGAAGTGCCTGCAGATGCAGATTTTGTGATTGAGGGTTATGTTGATCCGGCTGAAGAGCTTATCTGGGAAGGACCTTTCGGCGATCATACGGGTTATTATTCTTTGCCCGACTGGTATCCGAAATTTCATATTACATGCATTACTCATAAGAAAGATGCTGTATATCCTGCAACAATTGTAGGAATTCCGCCCATGGAAGATGCTTACATGGGAAAGGCAACCGAACGCATTTTTCTTACTCCTATACGAATAGCCATGCTACCTGAAATAATTGATATGGCAATGCCTCCGGAGGGTGTGTTCCATAACCTCGCCATCATTAAAATAAGAAATGAATATCCCGGTCATGCAACAAAAGTGATGAACTCCTTATGGGGCGCCGGACAGATGATGTTCAATAAAATGATGATAGTGGTTGATGAAGAAACAAATATTCACGATACCTGGACTTTGATAAAATCAGTTTTTAAAAATATTTCCATTTCTGAAGATATTTTTTTCAACCGTGGCCCCATTGATGTGCTTGATCACGCAAGTACATCATTCGCATATGGTGGCAAAATAGGTATTGATGCAACAAATAAAAGGAATATTCAAATAGGGAAAAATTCTACTATAGATATATCATCACTGCAGAAAAAATATCCGTTTCTTAAGGATATTAACTTTGATCTTTGGGAAAATGAAATTCCTGTAGTCATTGCAGCCATTGATAAATCTTCAAATGATGATTTGAATAAATCCGCTGAAGATTTTGTTTCTGATAAAGCTTTTACCGAAGTCAGGGTGATTTGTTTATGCGATGCCGGCCTTGATATACACTGTTATGCTGACGTGATCTGGAGTGTGCTTAACAACATTGATGCTGTGCGCGACTGCAGAATATATAAATCCAATGTTTATGAATCATCAGCGAAATTAATTATTGATGGTACCCACAAAATTCCTGATAATACTCATAAAAGGCAATGGCCTAATGTTACTGTGATGGATGATGTAACAATTAAAAGTGTTGATGAAAAATGGAAAACATTAGGACTCGGTGATTTTATCCCATCACCTTCGTATAAATATAAAACGTTGTTAAAAGGTAATGGTGCAATTGCGGATTAATTTGGCATTCTGCTTTTGAAATAGCAAATCGAAGTTTTATATTTGCCATTTGACATAATACATTTGACATAATAGTTTTATTTCCTGTCGAAGAACGGGTTTTTTGAAGTGGCGCTGAGTGGTATGCCATAGGCAATTTTCACGTCTTTCCCCAATAAACCGAGTTCAACAACAACATCACCCACGCTGTACATGATTCTGTTATCAACCCTGTGATCCATGGCGATGCTTACAGCAGAGCCAATGGCTATTCCTAAATCGCCGGTGTTGAATGTACAGGGTACGCCCGGATATTTGTCTTTTTCCTCACAGTTCGAAAAGCCGCAGTGACCGCATTTTTTCAGTCCCATTGATTTTATTTTGGTCCCAATGAGCATCATTACGGGGATCTGCAAAATATTATCGGCATCGCGCAGAAATGACGGAAGATTGAGTTCTGTTCCTGTTTCATGCATTTTTTGAGAGATCAATTTAATGTTTTGCCTTTCGGCTATTGCAATTTCAAGGTGATCGATACCGCGGGCTTTCGGCGCTGTTCGTGCTGCCAGCATCATTTGCTTTGCAATTTTTAACAGGGTTTCTGTCCTGAGATTTTCTTCTGATTGTATAGGCATACCTTGATGTTATGTTTAAAGAATATGTTGTGATTAAATGACTCTTTCATGTCCTTCGGACAACGGAAGGTCATTCTGTATAAGTGATATTTTCATTTTCATAAACTATTTTTTTTATAATATTCCCACTCTCGTCGTACCATGTGTCCAGTCCGTTCTTCTTGTTATTTGCATAATGAATTTCACGCATCAGTCTGCCATCGGCATAATACCCTTTCTGAATGCCGGAACCACTTTTGTAAATTCCTTCACCAACCTTTATTCCTGCTTTATCCCAGTAGTTCCAGCTGCTGTCAAATAAATTTAGTTTATAGAAACCTGTAAGTTTAAATTGTCCGTTTTCATGCCATTCACTTACGGGGCCGTCAAGTGTATCGTTTTTGTAAACCAAAACCGATTTTCTTGTGCCGCTTTCAAACCACGAAAAGCTTGTATCGTTCAAAATATTATTTGTATAATTTTCGATACTTTGTTTGTTACCATTGAAATACCAGCGAGTTGACTTTCCTTCAAGCATATTATTCTTATATGTGCATTCCATCAGTTTTTCCCCGTTTTCATACCACCATGTGCATATTCCGTCAAGTTTGCCATTGTAATATTTCATTTCCGATTTTATATTACCATTCGGCCAGTAATCGGTTTTTGTTTTACTGCAGGCAGCAAAAAGGATTGTGCTAATTATTATAATCAGAAAAAATGTTTTGTATTTAAACGCACGATTAAAATTCATACTTCTATTCCGTTTTTAAAAGTTTATTTAGGGAAATTACTTTGCCATTGTTATCGGATATTTTTATCAGGTAGATTCCTGCTTTCAGATCGTGTAAGTCAATAGACACGGGGTTATTCTGAAATGAGCAATTAAAAGTTTTTATTATGCGTCCTGTAATATCATATAAAGATATTGTTGTGGGAATATTTGTATTACCTGTGATATAAACTTCGTGATTAAACGGATTTGGATAAACATAAAATTGTGATGAAAGAGAATACATTTCATTAGCACTTCCAATAAAATCAACAAGTGGCAGTTCAATGTATGAAGCATAATTGCTGTTTGTATAAAGAATGTTCGTTGCAGTCAGGGTGTCACCTGCCGTCAGCATTGCTCCTCCGTCATTCAGGTTGCAGTCGAAGCGTGAATAATCGGAGGAAGTAACATCCACGCGGATCTTATGTCCTGCAAGAAAAGTATTTGCTGTTTGAGGAAGTTCTATTACAATCTCATAAATATCTCCGGGTGTGATCACCGAAGTATCAGCAGCAATATATCCGTTACGGAAGCGAAGTCGTTTTATGCCATCATATAGAAGCATAGATCGCCCGTCGGGGTATACATCAGTTAATCGTATGCTGATATCAGTATCCTTTCTGTCGGAAGTAAAAAAAAGATGTGCGGCAGGTTTGCCCTTCATTACAACATCAGCGCCAAGAATTACTGATGAAAATACCTGGATGTCGTTTCTACTTTCAACTATAGGCGACTGGTCGTATGGGCCTTGTTGCAGATCATCATCGAGTGTAGAACCTCCGATAGTGGGGGAAGGATCGCGGGGATTGTAAATTATAATGCATGAATCACCAGTGCTTTGAGGTAACTGTGTTGACAGACCGCCGTTGTGTAAATATAATTTAAAATTTGTAATGCCATTTGGCGGCCATGAGGGTGTGGTCTTCCAAGTGTTTTCACCCATCTGAAAATACCGGATGTAATCGGTGGCATCCCATCCGTTGCTTATATTCCTGAGATAATAATCAAAACACATCAGCGCAAGCGAATCGTTCCATCCTGCTGCCTGCGGGTATTGCAGCTGTCCCTGCTGTGATGTTCCAACCTGTGTGGGGCCAAAACCTCCGTGAGCCCACGGGCCGAAAAGCATGCGGTGCTTGTCTCTTACATCTACCGGTGAGTAAAGACGCAGGCTGTCAAACAGCTCAAACATTACGAATATGTTGTGGTCATACCATCCACCGATCATGAAAACCGGGACATTAATTTTTTCCGGATACATAAATGCCGTGTCGCAATAATCCCAGAAATAATCCTGAACCTGATGTGCTTTGACTGTTGCACCTAATCCGAAACCAAGGCTGTCGAGTTGCTGGACATATTCCGTGCGCAGCACGCCTCCATAGTAATATTCTTCATAACTGTATTGTGATCCTGCCACCAGCGGAACGATGCATTTCAAATGTGGCGGATTTTCTTTTGCTGTTTGATATTGTACTCTCCCAAGTGCGCTTGCACCCCAAGTTCCGATATTTCCGTCGGACCAGGATTGTTGTGCTATCCATTCCACGCAGTCGTAACCGTCAAAGCCGTAATTGGGCTGGGCCACCCAGGCTGATAAGGAACCAAACCGCCCGCGCCAGTCAACTGTAACAATTGCATAATTACTGCTGCTGA
>JAZDMF010000038.1:0-6593 GCA_043801235.1 Bacteroidota bacterium
AGTTAGATGAAAAAAATACAATTAATGAAATTACTATAAGTATGGGTAATGTGCTATAATTCCTGTAAAAGCTCATAAGTTTGCTCTTATTTAATCACAATTTTCCCTTTTTTGATTGTGTTCCCGTCTTTAATCACATAAATATATAAGCCCCTGGATATTTTTTCTCCACCCTGGTTCTTACAGTCCCACTCCCACTCGTTTGTGGCTTGAGTAAATGACTTCTCAAATATCTTCACCCCGGCTAAGGTGTATATGCTCAGCGTTATCAGTTTGTTTGCAGGCAGGTTCTTAAATGTTATTTCCCTATTTGTACTCGGGTTCGGGCTGGTAAAAACTTTGCTTACATTTGTTATACTCCCTGCTGAACTTAATTGAATATCTTTATTGACATCAGCAGCGGCTGCGCTGACACTTACTTCCTCTGTTACTTCAGCATAACCGGAAACTATTATACTAATCGTATACGAACCTGCTAAAAGGCCGGTTATTTCATAATAACCATCACTATCTGTATTGCAGACTGTTTCACCATCTAATTTCACTTCCGCATCCGCTATTACCTGATGAGTCTCTGTAGTAACATATCCACTGATTTTATAGTTAGCTGTTACAGACGCAGGTTCTATTGTTATACTGAACTGTTTGGTTGATTCTAATGGAGTTGGTGCCGTTGAGTCCTGCGCTTTTATTGTAAATGTATATGCGCCGGAAGATGACGCTACGCCGGATATTGTTCCTGCGCTGCCGGATAAGGTCAAACCAGCAGGTAAACTGCCGGCTGTTATTGTCCAGGTATAGGGACCTGTCCCGCCAGTTGCCGATAAACTTGCGCTGTAGGCAATACCCGCTGTCCCAGAGTTTAACGGACTTGCGGTGGTTATTGTCAGGGGAGCAACAAGTATTATGGTATCACTTATGCTTGCGCTAGTGTTCCCTACAGAATCTTTATATTTTACATATACTGTCTTTGCCCCAGCCCCGGTAGTTAATGTCCAGGCTTTACTTGTTGCATAGGTTTCAAATTCAGACCAAGTGCCATTATCATTACTAAACCGCATATTTACAACCGTTCCTGAACTACTGCTTGCGCTTAAACCTAATGTCACCGTTGCTGAGCTTGTATAAGTTTCCGTGCTATTTATTACTATTGTTCCTGTTACAGGAGACATGTCTGATTTTGTTATCTTTAATGTATTCCCGGATTTGGATATCTGAAAGTTCGGAATAGTTAATAACCCGTCAGAATCTGTACCGATACCTGAACCACTTTGTACTATATTATTTGAAGCATCCTTATTCTCAAATGAATAGCTATAGGCTGAATCAATTATGAAACCTTGTAACCGGCGAGGCGTAATATTTACCGTAGCCGGATCGTTTGGACATGTTGACCGAATAAATACTTTCACCTTATATTCATCTGCTGTATCCACGATAGTACTCTCATCCCAGTTTAACATCCAATTTAAGTATTGTTGTGTGGTTGGAGAGGTTAATGGAGCCACAGTTGTACAATCATCATTCAAACTACAATAGGTAAATGCCGGATATGATTTTTTTGTATGCTCTACAAGACTGCTGTTTTCATTATGATATAAACCTGTCGGACTACCGCCATGAGAAGAACTATTAACCAAAGTTAAAAACAGATGATGCTTGCTATTTTGCACTTTAGCATAAACAGGCATAGATATATCCACCCAGGGCGGCCAGAAGGGATCATAGGCGTTTGAAATTAAATAAAACAAAGGCATAGCTTTTTGGGGATAGTGCTGGGCATACCAGCCTGTATCTGCATAATCCCAGGCAGCAATATTATCCTCGCCATCAGTAACATCTGTTCTCATTAATAGCGAATTTGAAGAGTCACCGATTAGCATAGCTATATTAAATTGTGAACCAGTGCCTCTAGGGGGACACCAATTAAAATTCGGGGCACCGGTGTAGGAGATTACTGCCGCAAAAATTTCAGGGTGTTTTAGCCCAAAGAGCATTGTTCCTGTTGACCCCATAGAACTACCGGTAAGATACACGCGATTAGTATCAATGTTATAATTTCGCTTTATCCAATCAATTACATTTATCACCCTGCGCGATGAATAATCTACAACCCTTCCGGAAGCAGTAAGCGCAGCAGTTCCTGTAATATCCATCTCTTCCGCATAACCAAACCACCAGGCTCTAAAATAAGGTGAAAAGTTAATACTTGCATCTTTGCAATATAGTTCGCTTGAAAGCCAGCCGCCTATATTCATCGGTTCTGTGGGTTCAAGGACTAGCATATTATCAGAACCATAATATACACAACCCAAAGGCCATTCTTGAGCTCCGACATTATGTAAACATACAAACAAAGGAGTCGCTGTTGCGGGATTATAATTTGAGGGGACATTCAATCTAAATTCAAAACCAAGATACGGAAAATGGGTGTAATTATTATCTACGTAGTGAACATAGTAATAATAAATTCTATTACCGGATGTTACTATCTCTCTAAGAATAGGTTTGTACGGATATTGTACGCTTGATTCAGTTATTCCTGCAGTCAAAGAATTACCGCCGGCATTAATTGCTGTATCTTCTGCGCCTGCGCTGGTAACTACAGTGACTGCATAATAATAGGTTCCGCTTTGCCCCTGGGGGATAGTATAAACAAATAATCCGTAATTAACAGGTACTTCTGTACCCGGGTCCTGGGGGCTTGACACATTTGGCAAAAGCCACTGCTTGGTTACACTTCCTCCATCAGGGATAGTATAACTCTCAAACGATGAGTTATAAAGAGGAGCGTAATAGCGGCTTGAATTTTCTTTTACCCTGCCCATAAAAAAAACCTTTTTCTCAGGCGTAAGTAAAGTTGCTTGAGCAAGATTACCAGCTGTGATTTGTGCCGTGTGCCTGTAAACTTTATAGGTTTCTTTGGACTGGGTTGTATCCTCAAGCCAGGTAATGAAGGTTTGTCCTTCCCAATGAACAACGCTAATGTTTGAGGCTTGGACACCATAAACATAGTTTGTTATTGTTAAAAACAAAAAAATACTACAAAAAAATACTGCATAAACATTTCTTTTTTGAATAGACACGGTACACCCCTATCCTTTATTTAATCACAATTTTCCCTTTTTTGATTGTGTTCCCGTCTTTAATCACATAAATATATAAGCCCCTGGATATTTTTTCTCCACCCTGGTTCAAACAATCCCAGTCAAACTCGTTTGTGTCTTGCGTAAATGACTTCTCAAATATCTTCACCCCTGCTAAGGTGTATATGCTCAGCGTTATCCGTTTGTTTGCAGGCAGGTTCTTAAATGTTATTTCCCTATTTGTACTCGGGTTCGGGCTGGTAAAAACTTTGCTTACATTTGTTATACTCTCTGCTGAACTTAATTTAAAATCTTTATCATCGACATTAGGATTTTCTGCGCTGACACTTACTCCTTCTGTTGCTTCAGTATATCCGGAAACTTTTATACTAATCGTATACGAACCTGCTGAAAGACCGGTTATTTCATAATAACCATCCTTGTCTGTAATGCAAACTATTTCACCGTTTAATTTCACTTCCGCGCCAGCTATTCCCTGCTGTGTCTCTGTAGTAATATATCCGCTGATTCTATAGCCATCTGTTACAGGCGCTGGATTTATTGTTAAACTGAAACTTTTGGTTGTTTCTAATGGAGTTGGTGTCGTTGAATCCTGCGCTTTTACTGTAAATGTATATGTGCCGGAAGATGTAGGGACTCCGGATATTGTCCCTGTTGAACATAAACTTAAACCTGCCGGCAAACTGGTGCTGCCGGTTACTGCTGTCCAGGTATATGGTCCTGTCCCGCCAGTAGCGGTTAAAGTGGCGTTATAAGCAGAACTTACTCCGCCATCAGTTAAATTTGCAGTGGTAATCGTCAGGGGCGGAACGGGCCGCACAGTAATACACAAATCTTTTGTTGCTATCGCGTTGACCGAATCTGTTACCTTGAAAGTCGTTGTAGTGGAACCTACCGCTGTCGGTGTACCGGAAATTGCTCCGGCAGTGCTTAAAGTTAAACCAGCGGGTAAAGGGGAAGAAGCTAGCCAGGTATACGGTGCTGTCCCGCCGGAAGCTGCTATTGTGGCTGTATAGGACTGCACCACTATAGCATTAGGGAGATTAGATGTTACAATAATCGGTGAAGATGATAAAAGCTGAATTGAGACATCATCAAAATATACGGTTTGGCTTCCCGATGTATCAGCCTCTACGCCTATGCCTATTTTCC
This sequence comes from Bacteroidota bacterium, assembly GCA_043801235.1. Lineage (GTDB taxonomy): Bacteria > Bacteroidota > Bacteroidia > Bacteroidales > CG2-30-32-10 > DAOQAK01. The sequence continues at coordinate 4,260 of JAZDMF010000038.1, forward strand.
CGTATAGAAAGTCATTGTCTGTGCAGGTCAGGGCTGGCACTGCGCTTCCGTCATAATTTATTTTAATCTCGCCATTCTGCCTTGAAAGCGCAATATTATGCCAGACACTGCCAGTATAATTAAAATTATAACTACTCCCGCTAAGGGGCCCGGTAACAGCATTTACTCTCTTGTATATTCTACCTGCCCCGGATATGTTAATCCAGTAATAATTATTCGGATCCTGATATCCAAAAATAATACTACATCCTCTCTCATTACTGATAGTGGAATCATCCTTACTTCTAAAAGAAATTGAGAAATCTTTATAAATTTTATCTTTTAATCTTACATAGCCGGCAGAAGTATCTGTACCATAACGATTTATCGCGCTAAATTGGAAACCTGGGCCCAGAAATTTCAATACATTACTGCCATCTACGGATTGGGTTGACCATACTCCGCCTGTTTTAGACTTTTCCCAATTTGTCAAAAAATCGCCTGTTTCAAAATTATCAGAAAAACTACCGCATAAATCAATTGCTTTGATTTGTGTTGTGCTGGTATATACTATGCTTTGCCCGGATATAGCTGCGGTTACACTCACCACACGGTCTGATGTTATGGCGCCGCCGCTCAAAGTGGCAAACGACTTCGCCTGAGACGCTAAAACTTTCTGCGAAGGAGTAACTGTTCCGAAATCAGAAGTTAAGTTAACTGTAATTCCCAGTTTGCCGGCATTAAGTATCTCTGCAAGATTGTAATTCAGGTTCTCGCCGTTTCTCACATAGATGGTCTCCGGTATTCCAACCCAGGCCCGGTAATTTTCATCCAGCATGCGGGACGAAATAAATTCATACATTCTGCACATTAAATAATTTACCAGGCACTCGCCATCATTATGAATCGCTGTTTCATCCATATTGACATTATCATAGGCGCCGCCCGGATGAATTCCGTCAGGAATCATAACGGGATACCAATCAGTAGGGCGCTCAGTGAGGATGGCATTAAAAAAGTCTATCACGGGTATATTGTTGGTAGAAGCAAGTTCTTTTACCGCAGTCAAATAAGGTTGTAGGTCGCTTATCTTGGTATTGGTATCATTGATTGGCGGCGGTGTAACTAAAATAGGAATGATTTTTTTAGCGGTTAAATAGGTTAATATACTTTGCATGTCCGTCTTATATTTCGTTATATCTTCCCTTCCAATAGCGTCATTTGTCCCGTATAAAACAGTTGTTATTTCAGGATACCATTCTGATATCCTTGTGTCTATACAGGTCACACCGCTTCCATAGTAGTCAAGAAAAGGAAATTCTGCTTTCATGCCAGGAGCAGCGACTCTAATATTAAAATTACTAATAATGTTATAATACCAGGGATAATTAATCTTTCCGGCGCTTCCTCCATTGGCAGGACAGAGGGCATACCACCACCCGCTTGCCGCTGTAATACTATCCCCTATATTAAACATGGCAAAGGGCCTGGCCCTGCAGCCCTTATTTATATTTTTCAGATTGTCAATCATCGTGTCCGGAATACCCATTACTGAAACCACAAAACTCGTATCTGTGCTTCCATTGGTATCTGTTACACGTGCTGTAACATTATTGTCCCCGGCGGCTTGGTTATGCGTCGGTGTCCAGGTTATTAAGCCAGTGCTTCCGTTTATAGTCATACCTTCCGGATAGGTAACTAAAGAATACGCAAGTGTCCCGTTGCCTGTCGCTTGAATAGTATAGGTATATGGCTTTTGGGCAATAGCGAAAGTTTTGAAGGTGCTGGTTGAAATAACTGGATTAGCGTTTAAAAAAGAAAACTGAAAAAGAACAATCAAAACTCCCAACAAAATTGAATTATACCTACTGAAAATCATAATTTTTCTCCTCGTCTAACTTACCCTCACTTAATTACCGCCAGCTTGCCTGTTTTCTTCTCTTTTTTGTCATTCGTAATAACATAAATATATATCCCGCTCGGAATTCCTGCTGCGGTCCAGTCAATACTTGATGAATCGGTTGTATTCAATTCACTAACTAATTTGCCTGATATTGTATATATTTTTACCTTGCAATTATTTGTCAATCTGCTGAATGTAACCTTATTATTACCAGCGCTAAAACTAAAAGGATTGGGTGAAACTAAAGCGCTCCCTAAACTGCCGGCAGAAGGTTTCGCGGAAGAACATATAGATACCTGGGATTCCTTATCAAACATATCTCTGCTTTTTATCGCAAAATAGTATGTTTTACTGCTATCTAAACTCTCAATAGTAAATGTCATCTTGATTCCTGCGGATTCTGATATACCGATAGTGGCATATATCTTTGCTTGGTCCCAGTTAGCTTCTGT
>JAZDMF010000039.1:0-4467 GCA_043801235.1 Bacteroidota bacterium
GTTTCTTTGTAGACAACTCCGCGTTCTGCCAGACCTTTCAATAAATATTTTACGCACTCCGGTTTGCGGCCTACAAATTCAGGAACTGAAATACCTTTATCCTTGTATAGTCCGTCTGCAATCATTCTTGCACCAACAGTAGCGGTATAACCTGTAGTACGTGCCATAGAATGGGTTTTTGATTTTTTGTTGTATTCATCAAAAAGATCATATTGGTAGCGAAACTTTTTCCCTTTACTGATTCCTTCAATAATTACTCGCATTACTGTAATATCTTCTTCACCTTCTTTAAGCTTCCATTTCGGGAAAAGTAATTTTGCAGTAAAATCAAGAGGTTTGATTCGTGTTCCGTTAATTTCAATTTCCTCTTTGCTGAAAAAACCTGTTTCACGCAATACAGCCATAATATCAATATGTCCGGGATACCTGAGTGTTTTCTCTTTCATATTCGGGCACTTTATTGTAAAAGCAAGGCTTCGTAAACCATCGCTGTTAAATGACTGCAATGTGCCCACTCCCGGGAAATTGTGAAACTCCGGATCTGTAAGTGCGGTACGTGTTACAAGAACTCCGTTTTCGACATAGCGTGCAGGACGTGTATATTCCTCAATAACATCAACGGGTGAAAATACTGCCTTATATTCATAAGGCCATTCGCGGACTTTGGGAAGGCCGCCTACATAAATCAATGCATTCAGGGTTTCATCAAAAATACTTTCGGCATATCCGATAAGCACATTGCTCATTCCCGGAGCCACGCCGAAATCCATCACAGCAACTACATTTTTTTCTTTTGCCAGCTTATCCAGTTCAAACGGATCTTCCGGAAAAAAAGCAATGTCGACAACATTTTTCCCAGCTTCAATGATTGCTTTCAATGTCTGGAATCCCATGAAACCAGGCACAGCATTAAGCACCATGTCATAATCTTTTACTAATTCTTTCACCTTTGCAGGATCGGATAAATCTTTCTGCACCTTTTTTATATTGCCATCACTTATCCTGTCAAGCGATGCCTGGTTAATGTCAGCCACAGTAACTTCAAATTTATTATCAGCTGCCAGGTCAACAGCCATAGGTCCTCCCACAAGGCCTGCTCCTAAAATAATTATTTTCATATTTAATTTATTATTTGACGTTTTGCATAGTTAATAGTAAAGAGAAAATGTTTCCTTCATTTTTTATTGTGTATTACTGTTAAATGTGAACTACTTAATATTTCTTAAAATAATTTTACGTTTTTCCAATTTGAAATTTTCAATTTGCTATATTCTGTCTTTTATGAGAACTTTTGCATAGCATAAGTTATTATGTAATTACATTTAATTTTTTACGTATCTGCGAAATAAAGACACCGGCTATCACCACTGCCATGCCGATTATTTTTTTTATATCAAATGCTTCTGAAAGAACAAAAAATGAAGTTACAGCAGTGAAAACGGGAATGAAGTTTGTGAACATATTTGCTTTATTAATCCCAAGTTCTCTCACAACGGGGATGTAGAGAAGGTATGCTCCCGATGAAGCAAAAACGGCAAGCATAAGAATAGCAAAAATCAGTTCAGAATCGGGTTTTACTGTAATAAACTGGTTGAAATCAAAAATTAAAAACAACGGTAAAAAATAAATTGCGCCTAAAATATTCTGCACCTTGATAATGGTAAAAGAAGAATATTTGTGGGCTAGTTTTTTTACGGCAACGGAATAGAAAATTGCAGCCATCACGGCACAAAACTCGAGAATAATACCCAGAGGAGGAGCATTAAATGAAAAGTCACTGCTGATCACCATCATCAAAATCCCGGTAAATGAAACGACAAGTCCTGCAAAATTCAACACGGTTATTTTTTCTTTCACGAAAACATACGCAAAAAACGGAGTAATCAACGGTATTGTGCAGATGATCACGGCAGCCATTGTAGGCGTAACTATTTTCAGGCCAAAACTTTCTCCCATGAAGTAAAGGAAAGGCTGGAAGAAAGCAAGAAGAAGGAACCTGCCATAATCGGTTCTTTCAATCTTTTGCTCACGTTTTAATAATTTAATAACTAAATACAAGATCAGAGAAGAAATTACAAGTCGGATGAAAATAGTCATGATTGGCTCGTACCTGTGAGCATACGCAATATTAGTCCATACAAAGGAAAAGCCCCAGAAAAGCATGGAAAGCAATGCAAACAAATATATTTTATAACTTTTCTTCATGGAAAACATTACATGAATTCATGACCTGCCTTCTTCATCAAGCATATGACAGTGCTTAAGAGTGCGCAGAATAATGGCAATAAGAATAGTGGCAACCATAACATACACCGAAACCCTCTGCCATACTATCTGTGCTGTAATAAAATAAATTCTCAGAATATCGATGAACGCAAAACTTATTGCCGTAGCGGCAAGGCCTGAATATTCGCGACGCAATATGCTTTTAAAGGAAAAAGGGAAAGAACTTTTAATATATTTTCCAAAAGCAGGAAAAAATGTATGGACTCTTTTAGACCAATCAAGATAAACATCTCCGAATTTTTTTTCAAGAAAACGTTCTTCGGCAAACATAATACGCTCGTAGTATATCCAGAAAAGCAATGATACGATGATTATAAAATAAATATTAAAGCTGAAAACCACAATCCCAATCCACATTAAATAATTTCCAAGGTATAAAGGATGCCTTACCACTGAATAAATTCCCGTTGTGTTCAATGATTCGGCTACCTGTTCATCACGGTTTCGTCCTGAAGTTCCTTTGGGTGTAGTGCCAATTGCATAAGCCCTTATCAAAAATCCGGAAAGGCTGATTATTACTGAAATAATAGAATAAACAAGAATTAATTTTTCTGTCAGGAAGGTATAGTCAGTGAAATGCAATACAGGAATTGCAAGTAAAAACAGGATTACAGGAATCTGCCCCCTGTATTTAAAAAGCATATTCCCGCTTTTCTCGAACGAATGAATCAAAGCCATTGAAAAAATATTTGGATATTTGTAATTAAAGTATTATATTGCACAATAATTAACATTGTGCGAATTTATTAATTTTTGTCTATCCACATGATGAAAACACAAAGTCTGCAGAAATTCACGCTTGAATACTCTTTCAACGCATCTCCCCGCATGCTTTATGCCATGCTCGGCACCTATGATGGATTGAATGTTTGGTTTGCCGATAAAGTTACACTGGTGAAAAATGTTTTTCATTTTTTCTGGAATAACACCGAATATACTGCAGAAATCACCCAAAAAAAGGAATTCGAACTACTGCATTATACTTGGATTGACGGTGAATCGGACAAATATTTTGAATTCCGCATCAAAACCGATTCATTGAATAACGAAACCACACTTCTTATTACCGACTTTGCTTTTGAGGATGACAGAAAAGAAGCTGAGATGTCATGGGATTATTCCATAAAAAAGTTGCTTCGCGCCATGGGCAGCAAACTTTCCAGTATTAATACATGATTAAAGACGGAACCCGTCTTTTTATTATTTCCTTCATCTTCAATAACGCTGTAATGCCTGAATTCATTGGTGTGCTGTGAGTAAATATAATCTCCGCTCCGGGCTTTAATATTCGACTGAATATCTTTTTTGCAGAAGTATTATATCTTATAATCATCAGCCATCATGGTATCCGGAAAAATGCTCACCCCTGGGACAATAGGGTGTCTGGAATGAATGTGTCTCAAAATTAAATTTTGATTCAATGCAGTTCGAAGGGTCACAGCACAAATGGCATACTCGTTTCAGGGAAGTAAATTTGATCATTTTAATTTCAGGGGAAAGAAAACATTCTTTGACCGGTTCTTCTTTCAAAAGGTCGGTACTCAGGTATTTTTTATTATCATCGGAAAAGACAGTAACAACAACGGCGTCCTTGCCGAGCTCACTTTGAATTTTTACCGCACCTAAAAAATTAGCGCCGGATGATATTCCTACCCCAAGCCCTATATTGGCGAGCTTCTGCGACATCAAAATAGAATCTCCATCATCAACACAAAGAATAGAATCAATCTTATTCAGTTCGACAATCGGAGGGATGAACTCATCAGATATACCCTGTATTCTGTGTTTACCTACTTTATGCCCCGTCGACATGGTTGGTGAGTTTGATGGTTCAAGCGGATGTGCCTTTATTTCCTTTTTCTGTTCTTTCAGAAACCGTCCCACTCCCATGATGGTTCCGCCCGTTCCGACACCGGCAACAAAAGCATCGGGAACAAGGTTACGGAACTTAAGCTGCCACCAGAGTTCAGGCCCCGTGGTCATGTAATGTGCTTCAATATTATCAGTATTGGAAAATTGCCGTGGTAAAAAAGATCCAGGAATAGATTCAGCAAATTTGTTCGCTTTATCAATGCTCCCAAGAAATCCTCCTTCTTCTTTGCTTACCAGAATTATATCAGCTCCATATGCTTTAATAAGGTTAATCCTCTCCCTGCTCATCCAGTCGGGCATAAAAATAGT
>JAZDMF010000044.1:0-10168 GCA_043801235.1 Bacteroidota bacterium
AGGGTGCATATGTGTTCTGCCGTATTCGAAGCTACATCTCAACCGCAAAAAAGCAAGGAGGAAAGGTGTGGGATGCGCTGCAACTAACTATGAAAACAACACTTATTAAACCTTTCTTAATAAAAGGGGCTGTATAGTAACCATTTTTTTAATATGATCACAATCAGCTTTTTCCTTTCGCATGTATTGGGAATCCCAAGAGGGCTTTTGTGCAGGACATGGGGCTTTGGATTTGTAAATTGGGGCTTTGGGCTTATATAAAGAGAATCCTGCATTTTTTCAGTTTCCATTATAATTTCTTGTTGTACCTTTACAAATCCATGCAGGAAATCAGGCTTGACATATTGCCTTTGAAGGAGTGGACTAATTTTTCTGTTCGCCCGTTTATCATCAGTGGCCCCTGTAGCGCAGAAAGCAGGGAACAAGTATTGCTGACAGCAAAACAGCTTGCCAAAAGCGGAATAGTAAATGTTTTCAGGGCAGGCATCTGGAAACCACGTACGCGTCCCGATGCATTTGAAGGTGTCGGGGAAATCGGTCTGAACTGGCTGCAGGAAGTTAAAAAGGAGACGGGTCTGCTCACTGCCGTGGAAGTAGCCACGCCACATCATGTTGAAGCAGCAATAATAAAAGATGTGGACATTTTGTGGATTGGCGCCCGCACTACCGTTAATCCGTTTTCTGTTCAGGAAATTGCCGCAGCCCTGAAAGGGTATGATATTCCTGTGCTGGTCAAAAATCCGGTAAACCCTGATTTAAAGCTCTGGATTGGTGCTCTGGAAAGGATTAATAAAGCAGGGATAAATAAAATGATTGCTGTGCACCGTGGGTTTACATCATACGACAGCTCTCCTTACCGAAACGCTCCCATCTGGGAAATACCGATTGAACTGATGCGCTTATGTCCCAATCTTACTATCATATGCGACCCGAGCCACATCACAGGAAATTCAATGCTTCTGGAAAGTGTTTGCCAGAAAGCCCTCGACCTTGAAATGGAAGGCCTGATGATTGAAACACACATCAATCCCCGGAAAGCATTATCCGATGCGGAACAACAAATTACCCCTTCGGAACTTACCAAACTGATTGCAAAACTTGTCATCCGCAGCCACAATACCGACAATGCCGAGTTCAGGAACAAACTGCAGGAACTGCGTTCTGAGATTGACATTTTGGATGCCGAACTCATTCATTTGCTTTCAAAACGAATGAAAATTGTTGAAAAAATCGGAAAATATAAAAAGGAAAATAACATTACCATACTTCAGATACAACGCTGGAATGACATTGTTCGGGAGAGCATCTATCTCGGGGAGAAACTTGGGCTTAGCCGTGAATTCATGGTAAAGTTACTTCGTGTGATCCACGAAGAATCTATATTAAAACAAACTCAGATTTTTAAAAAAGAAGAAAAATAAATTTCCGGTATTTCCTTTGGGCTTGGCCCGCCCGAATGTACCATATGGTACGGACGGGGATTTGAGGCTTTGAGCTTTCGACTTTTACATATAATTCTTCCTCTTAAAATAAACGATGAGGCTTATTACAATAACAGCCATTGAGCATGCCACTATCCAAAACGCATAAGGATGGCTTTGGAAAGGCAAGACGATATTCATGCCGTAAATGCTGGCAATTAAAGTTAAGGGCAAAAGTATGGAGGAAATAAGGGTGAGGATTTTCATGATTTCATTGGTGCGGTTTGTTTGCAGCGAATCGAAAGTTTTTGACAGGCCTTCCACAATTTCTTCATAGTCTTCCGTAAGGTCCCATATTTTCTGGTATTTATCAAGTATATCGCCCCAGTATTCTTCCATTTCATCGGCATAACCGCTTACATCTCCCGATTCAAACTTATGGAACAGGCGGAGCTGCGGTTTGAAAATAGTGTCCAGCATAATTATGTTCCGCCTTGTCACGGAAATTCTTTCGATGGTTCTCTCTGCTCTTTTCCTGAACAATTCGGAATTTATCAGCTCCACTTCTTCCCCAAGGCGGGTGACAAGAGAAAATGATTCCATCAGTAGTCTGTCAAGAATTTCATAAAGAAGTATGTCGCTTGATTTCGACATCATTTCTTCCCTTATCTTCTCGTTTTCCTTGGTGCTGTTGAAAAGGTTTCGGACAATCCAGTGCGAATTTGCAATAGTGATAATATAATCTTTCCCCCAGAATACTTTTACCTCACTGGTTCTTATAAACCTGTATGCCTTATCGAAAATAGGGAAGTGAAGAATGATAAAATAATAATCGTCGTATTCGTCGAGTTTGGGGCGTTGGGTTTTGCTGCGCAGGTCTTCCAGATCGAGGGGATGGAAATTAAAATTTTCCTGGAGGAAACTTATGTCGATGTCGGACGGGTTTACTATATGATACCATGTCAGTGCATTGTTATGAATGTTTTCAATCATAACACACCCCCTTTCAAATATTACCTGGATTCTACATTCCGTTTCTAATTTGCCGGCAAAGTTAAAAAAATATTTCTTATACTATTTTATGTTTTGTTAACTTTTTGCTTTATTTTTTTTTATTATAATATTTTCTATATTTGCTATTAATAAAAATCAAATTCACAACCCATAAAAAAAGAAAAATATGAAAAAATTTACTCTTTTCATTGCAGCATGTATCCTGTCAGCAGGCTTATATGCACAACAGTTCAGCATTAAAGAAGTTGTTACAGTTCCGTCAAATTTAAATTTACTGAACATCAAAACGACCGACACTCTTAAGGCTCCTGTGTTTTATACAGGATATCCCTGTGCTGACACTATGATTTTTTTCAATGTAGGAACAGGGTATCTGACAGGTAACGGAAACGTAAGCGGATATACTATGAATGAATGTTCCCAGGCATTTGATAACTCAACTGCAGGAACAATTACCGGAGCCGTAGCAATAATTAACTTAATATCCGGTACAAGCGGTCCATTTACAGCTAAGGTTTACAATGTTGACGGAACATTTAAACCTACCACTGCTTTAGGAACAAGTACACCGATTGATATTAGTACTCTTACATTAGGTATAAATATTGTGCCTTTTAATTTTCCAACTACAATAAGCGTTACAGGAAATTTTGCCGTCAGTGTTGTTTATCCTACTGCAACAGGCGATACTATTTGTGTTTTATCAACAAGGGACAGCTGTGTTGATTATTCAAAAGACGGGTATGCATATTTAAATTTAAGCACTTTAGGATGGATGTCATATAAATCTATTATGGGAATGCAAGTTCCTCCCATGGGCTCATTCGATCTTTTCATTTATGCAGTCAAATCCAGTAATGCAGTCATTGAAGAAAATCCATTAAATGCAACTTTGAATCTTTATCCAAATCCTGCAGACGACAATGTTACCATTGCCTGTTTGAACAATATGAACAGAGTAAAAGTTATGAATTGTCTGGGTCAGACAATTTCAGATAATGTTACCAATGGTTTTGTTTACAATATGAATACTTCACAACTCGATAACGGAGTATATCTGGTTCAGATACAAACCGAAAAAGGCCTAATTTTCAGGAAGATTACCATTAACCGTTAATCCGGAATACAAATACAAAAGGCAGCAAAATTCACTGCAGCCTTTTTTTTATTATAATATTTTCTATATTTGCTATTAATAAAAATCAAATTCACACCAATAAAAAAAGAAAAACATGAAAAAATTTACTTTCTTCATTGCGGCATGTATCCTGTCAGCAGGCTTATATGCACAACAGTTCAGCATCAAAGAAGTTGTTACGGTTCCGTCAAATTTAAATTTACCTGGCACTAAGGCTATCGATACTCTTTGGGCTCCGGTATTTTATACAGCAGACACATGTGTCAATACTCTCGTTTATTATAACATTGGCACAGGTTACCTTACAGGAAACGGAACTATCAGTGGTATGGCCATGACTGAATGCTCCCAGGCATTCGATAATACTATATCAGGAAATATTGTAGGAGCGGTTGCTTACCTGCAAAATATTTCAGGCACAAGCGGCACTTTTACCGCAAAAGCGTATAATGTTGACGGCACTAAAAAGCCTACAACTGCTCTTGCCACAAGCACTCCGGTCGACATGAGCACTCTTATAGCAGGGTTTAACCAGGTAGCTTTTACTTTCCCCACACCTCCCGCAGTAACAGCTAATTTTGCCATAAGTGTCGTTTATCCGACTGCAACCAACGACACCATTGCTATTTTCCAGACCAATGAAAGCTGCGTGGATCCTGCAAAAGACGAATACGCTTATCTTTCCATTACCGGCTTGGGCTGGTATTCCTATAAAGCTATAATGGCAATGCAATCACCGCCTATGGGTTCATTCGACCTTCTCATCTTAGCTGTTGTTTCATCAACTACTGAAATTGAAAACAATCCATTAAGCGCAACAATGAATCTTTATCCAAATCCTGTAAACGATAATGTTACTATTGCCTGTTTGAATAATATGAACAGAGTACAAGTTATAAATTGCCTGGGTCAGACAATTTCAGACAATGTTACCAATGGTCTTATTTACAATATGAATACTTCGCAACTCGATAACGGAGTTTACCTGGTTCAGATACAAACCGGAAAAGGTATAATAACCAAAAAGTTTACCGTTAACCGTTAACAGAAAAACTCAAGTACTAAAGGCTGCGGAACATTTGCAGCCTTTTTTTTATTTTTTTACTTTATGATTATAAGTTTTTTTATTTCTGAGAAGAATTCATTTGAAGTAATCTGATAAAAATAAATCCCTGATTCAAATTCAGAAACATTCAGCAATAATGAATCTTTTACTTCAGTTAATTGGATTACTGACACAATCCGGCCCAGTGCATCATAAATTTTCAGTAAAGTATTTTGATTTCTATCATATAGAGTATATGAAACGCTGAAATTATTTCCGGTAGGATTTGGATAAGGTTCTGAAACGTAAACATTATTATTTCCTTCAGCATCAATTATGCCAGTGTAAGGGTTATTAATTTTGGTAACCGTAATATCATCAAAGAAAAAACCGTCACCTGTCGAGTATCCATCGGAAACCAGCGTAAACCGGAGTTTAATACTTTGCCCGAGATAATCTGAAAGGTTAATTTCTTCCTGCACCCAGCTGCTTTGTGAACCATCGTACAATGGAGAATCCTGTATCTGATACAACGAACCGGGTTTTGTATATTTGCCGCAAAGCGGCGTCCATGAAGTGCCTCCATCGGTCGATGCTTTCACCTGAACATAATCGTATCCGGCTTCAATATCCCATTTTGTCCAGAAGTTTAGTATGGCTGCTGCACAATTTGTCAGGTCAACTGCAGCGTTCAGCGTTACAGATTTATTGGCATTATCAGAATAGTTGCCTGTGGGTGAATCAGCAATAGAACTTGTGGCAGAATAATATTGTGATGTACATATGCCCCACCCGCCAGCTGTCCAATTCGTTATGGAACTGCAGTTATCATTGAATGCAATAAACGGGGTTCCATAAATTTTAGTAATGGTATCTGAAACTGTATATAAACCGTTGTTAACGCAAAGCAGGTATTTTATTACATCGCCGCTTTGTATTCCTCCGGATAAGGAATACGAAATAGAATCTGTTACCTGCTGTAATAAAGTCAAAGATGAATACACTTTGGAACCTCCCACTGATGATATATTTGATGTAAGCGGTTGCAGTGAAACTGTAAATGTGGCAGGACTCGCAAGTCCCAGCCGTTGAATATCAAATTTCAAATATCCGTTAGGTTGTGATACAATATAAGGTGTAAGGTCATTTGCTTTTGCATACTTGCCTGCAAAGCGTACTATATACATATTCTGCTCAACATTCACTTTGGCAATAACTTCAATGCGGTTAGAAGCGGGCCAGAATCCATCTGATGCATCACCTGCTTCAGGAGAAAATCCTATAATTTTATTTTTGGTTCCTTGTTCGCCGTAGTACCAGTCGAGCGAAACACCATTGGCGACGTAGCCCACCGTTTGATCTGGAGTTCCGTATGCATAAGCATTCACTTCGGTCATCAGTTTTGAATATGCATGGTAAATGAGCGAGTCTGGCGTTTCTGCGCCGGCAATATAACTCCACGGATAAATGAGCAGATTGCTGTAACAGTGATAATCGATAGCGAGAACAATATTTCTGTACTCGCAAAACCATTTCATGGTTTGTGTTTCGGGTTCCGAGAAACCTGTAGTCCCACGGTATGCATCATCAGCAGGATCATCTGACGATCCGTAATCATCATAACCCCATTCATATCCGTAATTCCTGTTCAGGTCAACGCCATAATCGCCACTGCCATTATTTCTTCTGTTCTTTCGCCACATGCCTCCGCCAGAGGGTTCGCTAACACAGTTATAATTATATCCGTCCGGATTATTGCAGGGAATAAAATACAATTCGGTGTTATCAAGCAACTGGTGTATTTCGTTATTTGTATTATAATTTTCGAGAAGGTACCACATAAAAAAAACAAGTTGCTGCATACCCATAGGTTCACGGGCATGAGTAAGACCCGTATACATCACTTCGGGTTCCGATTCATCAACATCAGGATTATCCGAAATTCTTATATAATATGTCGGACGCCCTTCAATGGAGTTGATCGTTCCGATTTGCTGCTTTACACTTAACAGGTTTGGGAAATTTACACGCATGCTGTCGAGTTGAGCATACAATTCAGCAAGTGTATAAAACCCGCCAACCGAACCCAGCACGAAATGCGATGGTGTTTGAATTACTGCTGTTGATCCGCAGCCTGATGATTTTACCGGTACTGAATGTTTTTCAGGATACAGATTTCTGTCGCTATAGAAAGCTGACATATCATCAACAAGAATATCATATATAAATCCATTTTCATCCAGTTTTAAAATATCGTTTTCCGATAATTCGCCAATGAAATATTCACCTTTCTTGTACATGCCTTCATCAACAGGAATGCCAAGAACAGCAAGCTGCATCAGGCCATCAGAACCTGTTGCTATTTTGAGCTTTGAATATTTCTGTTGCTGTGCCGGTGCAGTAAAAAATATGGCAAGAATTCCGAAAACCAGGAAAAAAATTTTCATGATATTATTTTAATTCATGTTTTCAAAAACAATCATCTTTTTTATTTCGCTTCTTCCGTTTTTATCTTCAATGAAATACTGATACATACCAGTACCCAGCATAAAAGAGTTTATTTTAATTTTTCCGTTGTATGCATCCAGATTTTTAACATATACCGTTCTTCCTGTAATATCAGCAAGCACAAATTTCGCTTCTCTGTGAATACTATTTAAACCATACGAAATTTCCGTTGTTTCCGATGAGGGGTTGGGTACCGGATCGGAAAGGAAAATATCAGAAGAAGCAAATTCATATACTTCACTTACCGTATCGAACAGCGCCCATACTTTCATGTCATCAAAATAAAAGCCATCCATGCTGAAATAGTTATCGCTGTTCAGTTCAAACTGAAAGAAGACCGTTTGGCCGGTGTAATCGTCAAGGTCTATTTCTTCCATAACCCACTGGTTCAGGGATCCGTCGTACAAAGGTTCGCCTTCTGCCTGCATGCTGTTTCCGGGCTTCGAATACTTTCCGCATAAAGGTGTCCAGGTGGCACCGTAATCGGTTGAAATGTTCAGCTGAACATAATCGGCTCCGGGTTCAACTGCCCACTGAGCCCTGAAAGAAATCCGCGCTGAAAGCGCATCGGCAAGATTTACGGGTGCAGTGGTTTCAATTGTATTGTATTCAAAATCCATATAACCTGAGTAAGGAGAATCGGTAATGGAATAGGGCGATGAATAATAATTTTCACCGGTAATATCCCATCCTGTTCCAGAATACCAGTTGTTTAATGTGTTGCCGTTGTCAGAAAAAATAATATACGAAGGCCCGTAATATTTGGTAATGGTATCGGAATGAACGTAAAGTCCGTTATCAACGCTCAGAACATATTGTATCATGTCGCCATTCTGAATGGAAGGATCCAGTGCATACGAAATGGAATCATTTCTCTTTTCGAGAAGACTCATACTGTTATATGTTTTTGGTGTTCCGGCTGATATGATATTAGAAGATAACGGCACAACCGAAACTATGAATGTTGCAGGGCTATCAAGTCCCAGTCTTTCGATGCTGTAATTAAAATATCCCTGCAACAGGTTTACATACACATTCGACTTATCTTCAGCAACAGCATATTTCCCTGCAAAATAAGCTGCGAGTAAATTCATACCCATATTGCCTTTGCAAATTTCAGGTATGCGTGAAGGCACGGGCCAGAAGCCGTCAGCGGGTCCTCCGCTTTCCGGGGTCATGGATATTATTTTGGGTTTTGTTGATTGTTCGCCGTACATCCAGTCGTCCGAACTTCCATTGGTAAGGTAACCTACTGTTTCGTTCGCTGTGCCGTATGCGAAAAAATTTTCCTTTGTCATAAGTCCGGCATATTTTTCAAACAGCAGTGAATCGTTGGTATACAATGAACCTATGTATCCCCATGGATAAACAAGCAGGTTGCTGTATGTGTGATGATTAAAGGCAATCCGGAATTCATGCATATTACAGAAATTCCTGACAGCTCTTGTTTCGGGTTCTGAAAAAACATTAACACCCCTGTATGTTTCATCGTTGATAAACGGGGAGGAGCCATAATCGTCATATCCCCACATGTACCCAAAATTGCGGTTCAGATCGATGCCATATGATCCGCCACCGTTATTCCTCCGGTTCTTTCGCCACATTCCCCCGCCGTCAGGATCAGTGGTTTCATTATATACATATCCGTCAGGATTGACACAGGGAATAAAATACATTTCTGTATTGTCAACAAGATTTTTAATATCTGTATTGGTTGAATAATTCTCCAGAAGGTAATACATATAAAAAAACAGTTGCTGCATTCCTGTTCCTTCGCGGGCATGTGTTAATGCGGTGTACAATACTTCCGGTTCGTTTTCGTTCACATCAGGATTGTCCGAAATTTTTACATAGTAAACCGGGCGTCCTTCAATGGAATACACTGTATCTACAGGCTGTTTCACAGTAATAAGACCCGGGAAAAGTATTTTCATTGTATCAAGTTCGGCAAGCATTTCGCTGAAGGTGTAAACGCCGCCCATCGATCCCAGCGAGAAATTATCAGGAGTTACATAATCAATTGCATCAAAACAGTTCTGTGTTTTCTTCTCATTTGAGAAAGCTTTATCCTCAAGTATTCTTTTCTGATAATAAGAAGAAAGGTCATTTATTACAATTTCATACCTTATTCCGGCTTTATCGAGTGAAGAAAGCTGCAGTGAAGATAATTCCGCAAAAAGAAAATTTCCTTTCAGGAACAATCCGTCGTCAGGCGAAACACCTGTTTTGGCAAGCATTTTCATGTCGCACAAAGTCATATTGATTTTGACCTGTGAATATTTTTCCTGCTGGGCGGCTGCATAAAAGAATAATAAAACCAGTGCATGCAGCAATATTAATTTTCTCATAAGCTTATAGTTTTTTTGAATTTCAATGCAAGATACGAAGAAAAAAAACGAAAAGAAAAAGAATCAGATTTTTTTCCACTGAAGAGTTTCAATCATATGCGATATGTCCTCTTTCAGGAATGTGATGACAGGTGCCAGCGAATCGTTATTCGGAGAAACATTGAAATACAACGCGCCCCTTACAAAATTGGAAACGCTGTCAGTCACAAAAAACTGGTAGGCCGATGCGGCTTCGTTTCCTGTAATATTGTATGTAATGCCATGCACATTATGTTCGCCGAAATCTATTCTTTGCGGATCAATGTCATCGGCTTTGGGAATGTGCTTCATAGCAAGATTGTAAGCATCTTCAGCGTACTGTGCCAGATTATTATTTATGCTTTTATAACTGATATTCACCTGGCCGTTGAAGCTTGGGAATTCCAGGTTCAGCCAGTAAGGTTCGGCGGTTTTTATTGTATCGGGAATAATCCGGGCATACTCCGGATATTCAAAAGTAAAAGGATAGGCAGTATCGAAAAGCCTGTATTTTTTTTCAGGCAGGTCAATCCTGAAAAATCCCCTGGGCTTTGGAACATAATCGCTGCTGCACGAAGCCATAAGAAAAATCAAAAATATCAGCTTTAGGATAATAAAATATTTTATTATTTTATGCAGATTCATTTTTCTTTTCATCAAGGGTGATTTTAACCCG
>JAZDMF010000048.1:0-19448 GCA_043801235.1 Bacteroidota bacterium
TTCATCTTAAGAATATATGCCATGAATGTAATGACATAAGCCCCTCCGGCAAAAGCAACACCTGTTATTACATTAAAACTAATCCATAATCCCCATGGATGTGTCTGGGAAGATTCAGAAACAGAACCCAAACCTTTAGCAAAACGAATTATAAGAATAACTAAACTAAATAAAATAATGATCCCGGAAATTACATTGAAAGGAGTGATAATTTTCCCCTTGGGTTTCATTTCGCTTATTATGAATTTAAATATGCTTTTGTTTTCTCTAACAGCCATATTGTTATTATTATTATTCATAAGATTCCTCCTTTTCATTTTTTTCAATTCTATATTTTGCGGCAGAATGTAATCCAAGCAATAAAGCTGGTAAAACGGTAAAAATTACAGGAACAGAATATAGAAATCCCTTAGAATATTCAGGATATGGTGTTTCTCCAAGATTATTTTTAAATCCTAATTTTTCAAATGGAACGGAAGCAAGGTAAAGAACTCCAGTCCCTCCAACTTCATTTTCTCCATAAATACGGTGAATATATCTTTTAGGTTTAGCATATATACGGGCTTTTGCAATCTCAATAAGATCTCTTCTTTTTCCGAAAATGATAGCTTCTCCCGGACAATTTTCAACACAAGCAGGCTTTTTCCCTTCCTGAAGGCGTTCAAAACACATTTGACACTTTTGAATTTTAGGATTTGGGCTGCTGTAGTCAAATATTGGTATCCCAAACGGACAATTAACCATGCAAAATCTGCAACCCATACATTTATTTCCACGCCAAATAACAGGTCCTTCGTCAGTTTTTTTCATTGCCTTTGTAAGGCACCCGGTTGCACACGCAGGCTGATTACAATGCATGCATTGCTTCTTTACATAAATTTCATTGCCATCAATATTAAATGTATTAATTACAGTATTTCGTTTTTCAGAAGTTCGTCTGTCACTTCCTGTTTCATCATCGCCTGAGTCGGACAGACCATTTGCTTCTGCACAAACGTGTTCGCAAGTTCGACAACCTACACATTTGGTTGTATCAATTAGAATTCCGGAAAATTCTATTTCAGTTTCATCTTTTTTTATTGGCGCTGCCCGAAGTTCCTTTCCAAGGGTAAGTGTAATTCCTACAAGCCCAATTGCCTTAAAGAAATCTCTTCGATCTATACTCATAATTTCCTTATTTTTTAAATAAATTATTAATATATGTTTTGCACGTTGTTAATTACTTGACTGTATCAATAAAATGTGTTTGAAAATCTTCCCATACCTCCGATCTAAGATCCATAAGAATGCCTTCTTTCAGTTCCCCTCCATCCTGAAGTATAACATGAGCATACATGGTTTCGTTTGTCTTTTGCATAACAGCGAAAAAATCCCTCAAACGGGTGAATTCAGTTCTTAACCAATCGCTGAATTTTTCAGCCATGAATAAAAATTGAATTTCTCTTATCCAATTAGTCGGTTCTATCATGTACACCCAACCATCAGAATAGGGAAAAGAATTTATTAAAGAAGTATTGGTCAAAAGGGCTTTGTTTTGTGCTTTAATGGTTCCCGAAACGGGAGCTTTGATTTTTAGTTGTTTGCCGTTTTGAATAACAGTCAGGAATACTTCATTCTTTTTTATCATTTCCCCGGAATCTTTCATTTTGATGCTTGTAAGCTGACCTGTTACATGAGGGAAAAAATCGTCAATTCCAATTTTAACCATACCGTCACTATCCATAAATGCCCATGTATGAGTTTTATCAAAATACAGTCCTTTGGGAACTACAATTGTGTTTTCACTAAAAAATTTAGGAAATGTATAAGCGACTTCCTTAACAACTGCTTTTTTATGTCTCCTAAACTGAACTATTGCATCTACCCCCAAACAGAGAAGTACAAATACAACAAAGATTAGCAATACCATCTTATTCTCCTTTCTTATTAGTTTTCAAACTTATGTGTTGATTTAATGCATCTACTACCAAACAGATAAGCAAAAAAGTGATAAAAATTAGTACTGACATTTTATTCTCCTTCCTTTTTTTTTGTTGAAAAGGGGATTTCAAATATAGAGCCAAAGAAAAAACACAATAATAACATACAGATATACAATGACATATAATAAAAAGTGTTGAAAATAATCTCACCTAAAGTGTTGACATATTCAACACCTTATTTTGAAAATTGAGATAAGTAATTGTTTATTATTGATTTACTTTGGGTGTTGAATTATTATACATCTGTGTAATAATTCAACAATGTTATATGTTTGTTTGTTAAATAGAATTATTATTTAATTCGTAATATTTTAGCGAGTGTTTTCTTAAGCTCTTAATTTTCATAGGATTTGCAATACATTTGAGCCTGTACAGAATTAAAATATTTTATATATTTTTTTTTATTTATCGAAAAACAGATTAGTTTATATATGGTAAACTGGTTTGCAAAAGATATATCTTAGTTTATGGTTGTTGGTCTTGGCTGTCCCCACCGGTTGGCGGATTACGTTAGTGGGAGCGAGTCTGCCTTACCGGAAGGCATGTAACAAAACAAAACGAAGTTTCTGTTTGTCTGGTAATCAAGTCACTGGCATGACCGCAGCACAAAGTTAACTTGGTTTCATGTTGGGCTTCCATCTGCACAAAACCTTAGATGTTAGCAATTGGGCGAATCTATTAATTGAATAAATATATAGAAACTGTTTTGAATTTTTATTTTCAAATTTGTATCTTAGGAGTAATATAATGGAAAATCAATTTATTACCCCAAACCCTGAAGGGATTAAGTTGATTTTCAACGCACCCTCAAGGGTTGGGGAAAACGTTGAAAATCAACTATATGTTATAATTTTAATAAATACAAAACAGTTTCTTAATAAATTATTCTTTATAATCTGTTTCTGATAACATCAGAAACAATACAATATCCAAAGATTCGGAAATAATACTGTTAAACCAAAGAATTACCATGGCTTTTAATATATTCCTGAAATCAATGAGAAAATAATTAACAATACAAGTATCAGCCCAATTCCCAGGAAAATAAAACCAGCAGTTTTTACAATTTTCAACCAAGAATGGGTAACATCTGTTGTCACCACCGCATCTTTCAACTTTCCTGATTTTTCAAGCTCTTCGTATTCACGCGGCCTGTCTACCTTGTATTCATCCAGTGGAACATAACCTGTAAATATTACCGTGTCCATCGGGAAAGATTCGGGGCGCAAATGTGTATTGAAGAAGTGAATTGTGAAAATAAATCCTACAGCCAGTAATGCCTCATCGCTATGTATGATCTGAGCTACATTGATAACCCATCCGGGGAAGAATATTGTAAAAAATTCAGGTAACCACAGTATAAGTCCCGAGAACCCGATAATTGCAACCCCCCAGAAAACGGCCAGATAATCGAATTTTTCCCAATATGTCCACCTGCCATATTGCGGGCGGGGTCCTTTTCCAAGGAACCATTTTACTGTTCCTTTAAAATCCTTCCAATCACGCTTGCTGAACCAAAGAGAATTACCTCCAAAGATAAATTTATTCCAGCTTAAACGTTTTTTTGATTTTTCGCGGATCAGTGAATAAAGGTGATAAGCAAAATATCCGAATGTAATAACCGCTGCAAATCGGTGTATGGCTCCGGCAGTACGCACTCCTCCAAAAATAGTTGCAAATACCCTGGCCCATTCCATGTGAGCAAATTTCAATGTCATCCCAGTTAATGCCAGTAATAAAAAGCTCATAATTACAAAGATATGAGTTACCCTTTGGCTGCGGGTAAAGCGGCGGAAGTATTCCTTATGGCCGGTAGGATGCTTGTGATGCTTCTTTTTCCTTGCTTCCATTATTGACCTTGGTACCCATAAAAGAGTATGCAGGCCAAAGAATCCGAAAACACCAAGAAGCAGGCAGGTCATTCCCCAGAATGTATAATACAACACATTATTTGCATTATGAGTTGCATGTGTAAGATAACCTGTGAATCTAAGGTTGGCATTCTCATGACATTTCTTACATGTAGTCACGATATTTTTATAACCTACCATTGAATTCGGGTTGCTTACTTTTAAAATATTGTGTGAGCCATGGCAGTCGGAGCATTTTGCCGCCTTTAAATACCCTAATAGATATGCTTTCCCATGATAGGTCTCAAGATAAGTCTCAGCTAAATCCTCATGACAACTTCCGCACTGATGGGTAACCTGTGTCATGAATTTATCACCATCAATTTCAGTAATGACATGAGCAGAATGGCAATCCGCACATGTCGGTAATTTATTAATTCCGTCGGATTTGAGTATGGAGTGATCACTATCAATATATTCCTCATAAATACTTTTATGACAGTTGGCGCAGGTAAGCGAAATATTTTTCGGATTCACAGAAGAGGCGGTATCCGATTCTTTCAAAATATGATGCGATGTATGACAATCGGAACACACTGCACTAACAAGAAGCCCTTTTTCAGTCAAGCCCTGTCCATGAACGCTGGAGGAATAATCTGAAAATGCATTTATTTCTTTGAGTGCTGTCGTTTTAACTGCTCTTCCATTCTCTATATGGCATTTACCACACATCTCAGGGATATTCCCTCTGTATGCAGGGGAGGTATCATCATATCTTGATTTGATATCATGGGTTCCATGGCAGTCGGTGCAAAAAGGAGCATTCGCTTTTTTATTCAGGAATGCTGCACCATGGCCGCTGGTAAAATAGAGGTCAGCAACCGAAATATGACAATTGGAGCAGTCAACTGATTTAGTTGTAGAACATGGTCTGACCTGTGTTGTGTCAACATCGGTATGACATTTCACGCAGGAAATATTCAAATGTACAGAATTTGCCAGATCCTTCACTTTAACATTTAATGAGACCTTTTGGCCACCAACTGTTTTGTGAACAGTATCTGTTTCATGACACTTTAAACAAACAATATCAGTAAGGGAAGTGTTTTTATTTTCCACAGTAACTTTATGAGGAGGGTGGCAGGCTGAACAGGCAGGAATGGCACCCGGCTTGCTTTCCCATAACTCATTTTTAATAACTTTTTATGCACCTCCTCAATCATAGTATGACACTTCATGCAAGTAGCTGCAATCCTTGTGCTCGAAACGGTAGAATTTGGCGTGGAATGTGGTAATACCTGATGATTACCATGGCAGTCGTTGCATGTGGCTGAAACAATAAGGCCTTTCTTCAGCAACCCAACGCCATGGATGCCTTCACTGTAATTATCAAGAATATTTGTTTCGGAAACCTCATAAATATCAATAATCGGATATCCTTCCCTGTGACATTTACCACACAGGCTTGGGATATTGAATTTATAGGTACGTGAAGTTGTATAGGCAGATGAAATAACATCATGCTTTCCATGGCAGTCCTTGCAATCGGGTGCTAGATCCGAATTCAGTTTAGAAGCCAGGCCATGAACGCCTGTACTATACTGTATGTAAGCAGCCTGATGACATATTCCGCAATCAACTTCCTTCAGTTTTTCAGGATGAGGAAAATCATCCACAGCGGCATCGGTATGACACGAAATACATTTTACTTTCAAATGGACAGAGCCTGTCAGGGTTTTCTTATTAACATACAGCGATATTGTCTTACCTTTTCTTACGGTTGTCATTGTTGCGTCATCATGACACATCATGCAGTCATCATTTGTTTGTGCAGGAAGATTAATAATGCTAATTAATAAAAAAGACAAAACCAACAATACCCATTTGCCAAACATTGTTTCCTTCTTCATTTTGATAATTTGTATTTGTGATTTATGTATTACCTAAACTGTTATATTATCTATTTCTTCTCTTTGTCACTGCCATCATTGAAATCTCTATTATTAAATTCTTTCTCAAAATATTCATCAACATCCATCCCGGCTTTTTTAATAGATGCAATAAACATCTTGGTAAAATGGCTGAGTTTCTTCTCGCTACGCGTACCGGATTTTACTTCCGACCACTCTTTAACAACCTTTCTCAATTTTAATTTATGCTCCTCCTTATAATGCTTTACCGTCATTTTGCCGTCAATAAATGTCAGGCTTAAAGGATATTCTTTCGGGTGAAACATTACAAAGAACCAATGCCAAAATACAATTGCAAGTGATGCCAGAATAGCTTCATAAAAGTGAATGATCTCACTTACTTTGATAAACCATACCGGAGCCCAGTTTCCAACAATTGTAGGAAACCAAAGCACAATACCGGTAAGTCCCATGATAATTGTTCCCCATATCAATGCCCAGTATTCTGCCTTTTCAATATAGTTATAATTATCAAATTCCGGATGTTTCTTCCTCAAGCGAAGATAGAACAACACATTATTTATTGCCATTGTAATATCGCTTAATCTTGGCAACAATCCCTTCAGAACATCGCGGCCTCTTGCTGTAATGACCAAGTAAATGACATGGTAAAATGAAAGGGCTATCATAACAACCGCAGAACCCCTGTGAATATTCTGCCTTACAGTTTCTGACAGACCGATATACTGCAATCCTTCACTCCACCAACTATCGGGATATTTGAGCTGAAATCCTGTTATAGCAAGTACAATAAAAGAAACATACAATACAGTGTGCTGCACAAGTTCATTTGTAGTGAACCTTGGAATACGAATTTCATTCTTCGCTTTTTTATAACGCTCTTTTAATTCATAAAACAATATAAGCAGATTATGAACAAACATACATCCAATTACAATAACAATAAGCCAGAAATAAATGTTGCCTACAATATCTTCAATATTCCCTGCTGAAGAATCTTCATCCGTAATATGTGAATAGCTTTTCGAAAAAAACTCAGTAGCATCTGGATGGCATTTCCTGCAGGTGGCAGTCACATTATCAGGATGTATTGTTGAGTTCTTATGATACTTCGGTAAGATATTATGTATTCCGTGACAGTCAACACATAAAGCGGCAGCAGTATCTCCATGATTTGCTGCGAGCCCATGATAACTGTCCTGATAACTGACAGCATTTTCACCTTGCATACCATAGCGCTCTGAAAGCAATAAATTCCGGTGACACTGAAGGCAGGTTTCTTCCTGTATTTTTTTTATCTCTGCTCGTTTATCCAAGGTATTAATTGCGCTGATGTTATGGTCGCTATGACAATCATTACAGGAGGGAGCCTGACCAACTCCTTTTTTAACAGCAATCCAGTGGATTGATTCCTGGTATTCTTTGGTGATTTTTTCATGGCATTTACCGCAAAGTTCAGGAATGTTAATGCTTGAAATAGGCGATTCTGCCTGAGTTATGCTTTTAATGTTATGCGTACCATGGCAGGTCATACATGACGGGGCCTCCTTACTGCCCGATATTGAAAGTTTCCCGTGAACTGACTGAGAATACATCATGCCAGGATTTTTAACAGTAAAAGAATATTTATGTGAAAGCGCAAGATTATCGTGGCACTTGCCGCAGGTTGCCGGCAAATTTTTTACAGACACCTTGCTGCTATCGTTTGCAACAGCATACACATCATGGGCTCCGTGACAATCCCAGCATTGGGCTGCTTCAAATATACCTTCGGTCAAAGACAAACCATGAATGCTTTCCTTATGCGCTGCAGCGATATCGGCATGACATAAGTAGCAATCCTTGGTCGCTTCATCCACCGGCTTGGTGCGGTGTTCAGCCAGATTATTTATAACATAGCCATGGCAGTTTGAGCATTTCAGTTTTGCATGGACTGATTTACTCAGCATAGATTTATACTTTTTCTTTTTATGGCAACTAAGGCAATTATTTTCAACAATATCGTCCGTATGATATGGCGCTGAAAGTTTATCCACGGCATGGCACTTGCCGCAAATTGCAATTGCTTTATCCGCGAATTCTGACGGTTTTGTTACATTATGCGTTCCGTGACAGATCTTGCATGTGGGAGCCTTGTCAGCTGAAAGGTTCAGCAATTTATGGTGCACGTCATTATTAACGATTTTCTGGTAACCTACATGGCAACTTCCGCATTCAACAGCTTTCAGGCCCTCGGGATGAGGAAATTCAGCTACGGCAGCATCTGAGTGGCATTTGGAACATAGCAAATTTTTGTGAACCGAACCGGTTAAAACGGCCTTATTAACAAATAATGAAATCGATTTGCCCTGCCAGGTTGTGGTCATAAAGGCGTCTTCATGACACATCAGGCAGTCATCATTTGTCTGCGCAAAAGAATTATTTAAGCCAAATGATAAAAAAGCGAAAAAGAACGCAACCCAGTTCTCGCATCTATTTTTCCACATGTATTCTATGATTTATTAGTATTAATATTTATTCATTGTCATTAACTGTATTTTTATCTTTTTTATTTTTTATTTTTGAAAAAATCATCCGTATTACAATAAATATAATCACACTACCAACTAAAATAATAATTAACCAGAAACCTATAGTTTTGATATTACCTTCTATATATCCTTCTAAAGTTTCTTTATCATTATCATTAGAATTGCTGCTTGCTAAAGTCTCTGTAGCTCCGGGGTGGCATTTCTTACAAGTTGCTGTTACTTTATTAGGAATAAAAGTTGAATCTTTATGATACTTTGGTAAAATATTATGCACACCATGGCAATCAATGCAGAAGGCAAAGTTTGTATCACCACGCACTACAGCCAGCCAGTGAGAGCTGTAACTTTTGGCATTTTTACCCGCTATACCATAGCTTTTGGATAACAGCAAATTCTGATGACACTCCAAACAGGTTTCTTTCAGGAGTTTTTTAATTGCATCTCTTTTATTAACGGTATCGATGGCATCTATGCTATGTCCGCTATGGCAACCAATACACGACGGAGCCTGGTCAAGACCTTTTTTTACAGCCATCCAATGGATGGATTCCTTATATTCTTTTGTGATCTCTTCATGACACTCACCGCAAAGGTCTGGAATGCTGGTGCTCGAAATGGGCGATTCGGCCTGCGCCTTGCTTTTTATGTCATGCGTACCATGGCAATCCTTACAAGTGGGAGCATAATGAGAATTTAATTTTGATGCCTGCCCATGAACTCCGGCGCTGTATTGTACCAGTGCAGTGCTATGACAGGTTCCACATTCAACTTTCCTGAGATTTTCGGGATGAGGAAATTCAGCTACTACAGCATCGGTGTGGCATTTGGAACATAACAAATTTTTGTGAACAGACGTTGCCAATACATTCTTATTCACAAATAATGAAATTGTTTTACCCTGCCATGTGGTAGTCATTGATGCATCTTCATGACACATCAGGCAGTCATCATTTGTTTGCGCAGGAAGATTAATTGTACAAAAAAACAACCCAGACAAAACACATAACATCCTTTTGCCAAATACAGATCTCATAATCATTTTGAATATTTTTTTAATGGTCCCGTCATAATCATGCAATCATGATAAATTATTAAAACTCATTGTCGAAGTAGACACTAAAAAAAGATCGTCTTCTACTTCTTTTGCATCGCTATTGATTCAATCCAATTAAACCTATCATTAGTGTAGTATTCTTGAATAATTGATTCCGTTTTTTTTTGTATTTTTCATTTTAAAGGACTTTATACAATTCATTATGGCAGTCACGGCAGTGGGCTTCTTTCCATATGTCACCAACATTTACCGGATGTGAAAACTCAAGTGATTGGTTGATGTTTGTATATTTTATGGTATCACTGATTCCCTGGGCAAGAATCGTATGGCAGAGGTCACAATCCTTTGGAATAACTTTACCATCTTCCGACTTAAAGGTGTTATTGTGGCAGCGGAAGCATCCATTCGTTTCAAGATGACCGATGTGTCTTGGATAGGTGGTATAATTTATCTTCATTTCAGGAAAGGCATTATATGAAAATTCTTCCTGTATTAATGTAATAGCTTCGCTGATTTCTTTCTTGTATTTCCGAAAAATTTCAGGATAATCCTTTTGATATGCCTTTGTGATATACGAATAAATCCCTGCTTTTGCACTGTCAGAATTTGAGAATTCCTTACTGCATATAGCCTCCATAGCAAATTTTTTAATCCATGGAAGAGAAGCAGGGATTTGTTTTGAGATCAGGAGTTTATTTACAAAGTATGAAGGCGAGCGGTATTCGTGTGCAGGGCGGTTATGGCAATCCATACAATCCATGGTACGGATCGCAATTTTATCAATTGAATCCTGATAAATTGTCAATGCTTCGTCATGAAATATGGTTTCTTTTCCTGTTTTTGAGTTGATGACTTTTACCCAGAAAACAGTATCCCTTTTTTCGTTGGCTCGGTATTCTATCTTAATATCTGAATTAATATGCCAGTGAATACCTTCAGCATGGCCAAGGGCAGGGTTTTCGGGGCCGACTTTCATTTTCAGAACAACATCCCATTCGGTATTGGCAGAATCCGTCAGGAAATATTTTCGCTGCGTAAATAGTATGTGTAGAATTTTTGAGGCCAGTGGCATTTTTCACAGGTATGGCTTGCAGGACGGAGGCTTGTGATAGGAGTTTTAATAGGGCGGTCGTAATCATCGGTGAGGTATTTGTACAATTGCCTCATTCCTGAAATTTTTGCTTCCACAAAATAGTCCACGCCTTCACCTACATGGCATTCCGTGCATTCCACCTCGGCATGGGGACCGTGGTGATAGGCGATATATTCCGGGTTCATCGCCTTGTGGCACATTGTTCCGCAAAATTCATTGGACTCAGAATACTTTATGCCTTCACTGGTCCCAAAAACAGTCATAATGATGAAAATTGCAGTAACAACTATAAAAACACCGGCTGCATTCCGTTGTTTCTTATCATTAAGGTTGATTTCAGGGAACTTTCTCGGACCTTTCCTTCTTCTTCGCCAGTTCAGAAACATACCTGCGGCAATCAGGAGCAGTCCGCCGATCAGGAAAACGGGAACGACAATAAATGTATAGAGATCAAAATATACACTGCCCACCTTAAAATAATAAGTGAGCACCATAAGTATAATAATGGTGACGAATGCAATAATTGCAATAATGGTTCCCAGTATGGATACAGGATTACGGTAGGAATCGGGTAGTTTCATTCTTTCATTGTTATGACGGTTCATCGCTCTTTATCAAAACCAGTATTTATTATTGAAAGCAAATATAAATAGTTTTCATATCCGTTAGTTTTTGCATATTGACATTATTTCCATATAATCATATGATGTGAATATTTTAACAATTCACTCCATGTTTTTTTACTGTCTGCCTAAATTTCTAAATAAATTTTTCCGGAAAACCTATTTGATTTAAAAAACACGTGCAATATACAAATAAAAACATATACTATAGCATAAATAGGAAAAATAATTACAATAAAAAATGAAATTTATGACAAATGATGTTTCTTTTAAAATGAATGCAGGTATATATTCTGGCAATTATTTTTCCTGTTTTTTTTATTTCCTTTTATATAAACATGAAGTCATCTTTTTAATTCCATAAACAAACATTATGAATTTTGCGCGATCCGCCGTGAATCATAACAGGCAACACTCACATCAGTCATTATAATGAGGCAACTTATATTCTGCTGTTAGAAACAGGATCATAACTTCGAAATACATCAAGATCAATTCTCTTTTTCCTGAGAATCTTTCTTTTCATCCATAGCTTTCTTAGGGCGGGAATAGTACAGGGAAATGGTTATAGAAATGACGGCTAAAAACAAAAAGGCCACTACGCGGTATACAAGTGAAATACGTGACAGATCCACAAGGAACAAATATAACGCAGCAGCAATCATAGTGAATATGGCCATCCAGCGGTAACGTACTTTATGAAATAGTAAGCTGTATAAAAAATATATAATCGCAAGGGCAGTCCATGATAATGAAATATATTGCGCCGGAATAGACTTGAAAAGAAAAAATAAAATTGTGAAGAAAGCTGTTACCAGGTATATATTACTCAAGAGGTTTGTTTCTATTTCCAGGTACTTCTTGCGCCATTCGATTATGGCTGATGATATAAATGCTGCGGCCACAAATGAAAAATTAATGGTGTCGCGCAAATCGGATGTAAAGAAATAACCAAAAAGAAGGGAAAGAAACAAAAAAGTATTCATCGACATCATTAGTTTCGATCGGAACCAGATTCCTATTGTTATGACATACAGGCTTTGTATTGCCAGGAGGAGGAATGTGTATGGCAGTTTGAATATCCCGTATACCGAAATACTTATAGCAACAAACCCGTACATTGCATAAAATGCCTTTGCAAATTTCCAATCAGAAAAAAATTTCATAAGGATGGAATATACCATACAGAATAATGATATGACAATGAATAAAGAGGTAAAGTTCTCTGGAAAAAATGAAGGAATAAAGATGAGAAGTATTCCTGAAAACAATATCCCGTTCAGCAACAGGACGATCATCATATAACTTTCAGAAAGCTTTTCCCTGAAACGAACCAGGCAAATCAATGAAAATACTGCAGCACAGCTGAAAAGATAAAAATGGCAGAAGTGGTGTTCCGGGACATGGCTGTCTGCAAAAGGAATCAGTGGATTTCTCAGGAACCATAAAATATAAATCATATACACTAGAAACACTGACAGGGAAAGGGTTTGCCTCCAGTTGTATTTGAAGAATAATAATACTGTTATGGCCGACACCAGAACGGTTGAACCAAACATAACGTGAGTGGAATTACTGATAACACCTGTAGCCAAGGCAAGTATCAGTGCCGTTGCTGCATATAATTCCAGTTTTTTGCGTATAGCCTGATATACCTGAAAAGTCAGAACAAAAAGTATAAGAATAAGTGAAACCGGAAAGTTCTCAATCACTGGATGGGAGGAAAAAAAATGAAGCCTTAAGGTTACATAGTAAAGCATGACCAGCGCCACCATGTTGAACATTACCGAAAGGTAAGGAATTCTCTTTTTCACAAAACGGGAAAGGAGTATGATTCCGGCGACGCACGAATAACCAAAAATACCCGACATAAAAGGATAGCCGATATCCTGGATGTAGTTTGAAAAAAAGATTATTCCGAAAAGAAAAACAATATTGCCCAACAATGAAAGTCCGTAACCACCGATCCTATATTCATAGCCAAACTGTGCATCAGGTTTTTTATTCTGCAAAACATCTTCCGATTCCTCGGAAATAACAATTTCGGAAGAACCTGTTTTAATTCCAAGTTTTTCCTCAATATGGATAATCCGGGTCTCGAGTAATGTTACCTTTGATAAAATGCTCTCAAGGCTTGCTTTGTTTTCATCCTGAAGCATGGCTCCGGTTTAAGTTACAAATTGTGCTGCTTCTTCCATGGCGGTAAAAACCAAAGCATAAAAGCAAGAATGCAAAACGGAATAATCATAAGGACAATTGCCATAAGGAATCCTTCGCTGCCAAAAAATTCACCTTTATAAGTTGTGAATCCTGCAAAAGATTTTGAAAATAACTGTCCCCCGATCACAACATTCCAACGCATGAAGAAAATTCCAACCAAAACCAGAAGGCTAATTATAAAATAGGCCACTTTCCTGATACTTTCCTTTGGCTTTTTAAACTGGAAGAATCCAAGTGTCAACAAGGGAATAAATGTACCCAATAACATCTGCATAATTGTAATAGTGAAAAATAACTTGGTCATTAAAATGGAAATAATATCAAAGGATTCTTCGGCAACATAAACTCTGTGTATCTGGTCAAGCGATTCAAGAGCAAAGTCGAGGATAAGAATGTAGAACAGATACTTGCCCATGGCATCAAGACAGGCCATATCCAGTTTCTTCTTGCGTATGATATTCACCGCATAGTAAAGAAATAATATGAGTGCAATACCTGATACCATAGCAGAAAAAAGGAAGATCACAGGCATCATTACCGAAGACCACCATGGGTTTGCTTTTACAGAACCGAAAATAAAACCCACATAACCATGCAGCAGGAAAGCTGAAGGAATGCCAATCACTGTAATGATATATCCTAATTTTTCATCCCATTTAAGAGCTTTAGGTGATATGTCGTAAACTCCGAGGGTCAAGAACCTGTATACCCATTTTAACAATCCTTTCTTCTGGTTTGACCATAAGTACATATCCCTCCGGTAATCAAAGTATATCTCCAGTAAAAGCACTGCCATGAGATACCAGAGGTAAACAAAGCCAAAGATTGCCATGGCTGAAGTGAAGTGCGGCGTCATCATAATTTCATAAAACCGGAAAGGTTGCCCAAGGTGTAAGATCAGCGGCATGGTGGCCACCAGCAGAAACGAAAAAGCAGCCAGAAGGGACAATTCGTATGTCGGCCGAAGCGCTTTAACATTGAAAACCCTGTTCAGTGAAGCAAGAATGAATGCACCTGCAACAAGCCCTGTAATATAAGGGTAAAGTACAATCAATACCGACCACTGCAGCCTGACCTCGTTCGGATAAACAAACCCGTCCGTCTGTTTTAACGCTTCGTATAAACTTTCGAAATTTTCCATATTACTTTACTTCCTCACTTAAGGCATTATAAAATAGTTTCGGCTTGGTGTTTAATTGAGGCTTCAGAACGCGGCAGGTATGTTCTTTAAGGAACGCCACCAAAGAGCTTTTTTTATCATGCAGGTCTCCGTATTGACGGGCTCCTGTCGGGCAAACTTCCACGCAGGCAGGTTGGAGGCCTTTTGCTATCCTGTGATAACAAAATGTGCACTTGTCAGCTACATGCTTTTCCGGGTGCATGTACCGGCAGCCATACGGACAAGCCTGAATGCAGTATCCGCATCCAAGGCAGTATTTCTCATCAATTAATACCACTCCATCGGGTGTAATAAAGGTGGCCCCCACCGGACAAACCTGTTCACACGGAGATTTAGCGCAATGATTGCAAGTTTTTGGAACGAAATAAGATTTGAAAATATCTTCTTCGGGTACGCTTTGTTTAAATCCATCGATTCCGCCATTAGGCGATTCTATTACAGTAGTTTCATCGTTTTTAGTAGTGTATTGCTCCACCCATGTCCTGAAAAAGAAGGGTTCAACAGGAATGTCATTTTCTTTTTTGCAGGCAAGGGCACAATTACCGCAACCTATGCATTTTTCAATATCAAATCCGAAACCATACCAATGACCTTCTGAGTCGCCTGCATTCTTTGATGTATTATTGCTTTTACCGGTAACAGATGATGCGGTATCGGTTCCTGATACAGAACCTGTTGATAAGGCCTTCAAATGATTGAGCAGCGATAAGGAAATAAGACCTCCGGCTATGGCAGATGAAGCGATAAAAAAATCCCTTCTTGTCTTGTTTTTCTTGTTTGTACTTTCTGTTTCCATTTCTCTGAAAGGTTAAAGCAGTCATTAAAAATCAAGAGGGCTATGAGGGTCATGACAATCGATACAATCGCCATCTACATTATGTTCCTGAAGGTCTATTTTTTTAGTTGTACCCGATGTGTCTGTTCCCTTCCCATGGCAATAGCCGCAAAAATCCCTTCCCTTGGGTTTCGTTAAAACATTTGCAGCAGGATTGTCAACATGCTTGTCTCCCAGACCATGACAAGACAGGCAACTGTTGATTTTATGCACACCCGATATTTTTTTTATGTAAATAGGGTTATGACATTTGCTGCATGTTGCATCATCAATTTTCTTAACATCACCTGAAATGCCGGCAGTATCTGAAGTTTCTGTCACATCTTGTTTGAATCCCGGGCTGTGAGGATTATGGCAGGTAATGCATTTGCTTCCGGTATTATGTTTTGAAATATCAACCTGCTTGATGAAAGCCGGCCGCGCTGCATTTATATCATGACAGTTTCCGCAGAATTCCCTTCCGGAAGGTTTGGGGAGTATATTCGCAGAAGGATCTTCAGCATGTTTATTACCGGGTCCATGGCAGGTCTGGCAGTTAATACCGGCATGATCACCGGCTGAATTAACTGAATCTAAATCTTTATGGCAGTATATGCAACTCAGTGAATTTACGTATTTGGGCTCCTGCTGTTTAATATCGTCAACCGCATCAGAACGGTAATGGCCAAGATCACCAAACGAGTCAGGCACAAGAAAATGTCTGGCCAGCATAAATAAGCCGACAAAAATCACAAATGCAATCAATAGTCTTATAATTTGCTTTGGCATTTTCCGGTTTTTTGTTATTTGAGTACAAAAATACGATTTTTTATAAAAAACCCAATAGTTACATTAATAAATTCACTAAACTGTGTTGAGGCATATAGCCTCACCTTTATTATCAAATGTATAGAAGCTGCCTGTTCATAATAACATCTCATGCCAAACTCTTTAGTAAGGAACTTGTACCAAAGATTCTAAAATACATTTTGTTTAATATTAATTTTTTTTAACAATTCATTAACAGGAAAAGTAAAAAAGAAAAATAATTTTGTATCATATATATTCATAACATAACTATTTTCTTGGATAGGTTATATTAAGCTTTTAAATACTCAAATAATTAAATAAATTACTAACTTAAATTAATAAATGTATGAAAAAGAAAATTACAATTACCGTTTCAATCGCAATAGCTGTAGCATTATTTCTTGTTTTCCAGGGAGGTCAGAAGTTTGCTATGTCGTATGATGGTGCCGCACCTTCAGGATACGCCGGCGATCCTGCTGGTGGCAGCAAGAACTGTTCACAGTGCCATGGCGGATCAGCTACAACTGTTTCCGGAATAATTACATCAAACATACCGGGAACAGGATATGTGCCCGGCACTTCATACCAGGTTACCGTTACTTTAACCGGAACAGGCGGAAACAAAGGGTTCTCCATTTCTCCTCAAAATTCAACAGGGGTTTTCCTAGGTACCCTGATTTCCGGAACCGGCACTTCCTTAAACGGAACCAACCATTATGTAAGAAGCAGCGGCAGTGGTATTACCACGAATCCTATGACATGGAATTTTAACTGGATAGCACCTGCTACAGGGCTGGGTCCTGTAACATTTTTCGGGGCATTTTCTATTGGTACGGGAACTACTCTAACCACCACTTACCCCGTTTCAGAATCAACAATAGGTTTGACAGAAGCAGCCGACAATAATTCTTTTGCAGTTTTTCCAAATCCTGTTGCTGACAATTTAAACATCAGTTATACACTGAATTCAAATTCAAAAGTGGTCATCAACGTGTATTCTGTTGATGGGAAGAGAGTCGCCTGCATCCTGAACAGCGAACAGGCCAGCGGAAATTATGCTGAACGAATCAGCATTAAAAATCTCTTTTCAAAAGGCGCTTATATCATTGAGCTGAAAATAGACAAAACCTCTGCATTTAAAAAGATACTTGTTGGATAATTGTGTTTTTGATTTGTGATTAAACCCGGGAGAAATTCCGGGTTTTTTATTACTTTTGTCTATAAATTTGAAAGCCATGATCAGAAATACCCTGTTGCTTATTTTCTTTTCAGGAATTTTTTCCATTATATGGACTGCAAATCAAACTTTGAGTTATCCGGGTGGCGCGCCTTCCGGAAGGACAGGCTCACCGGCTGACGGGAAAACCTGTGTTCAGTGTCATAAAGGCATTGCTCTTGAGAAAGAGGGTTGGATCCTACCCGGCGATTCGTTGTTATATAAACCTCTGCACACATACACAATTACTGCTACATCAACAGGAGTGACAACTTCCAGTAAATTCGGATTTCAGATCAGCCCACAGGATGCAGAAGGAAATCTTCTGGGTATACTGGTATTGACCAATGATAACGAAACACAACTGGTTGGAAAAGGGAAATACATCACACATACAAAAGAAGGAATAAACGCTACAGGTTTCAAGTCCTGGAAATTCAACTGGATTGCCCCGGCAGCAGGCACAGGCGATGTTACTTTTTACGGAGCTTTTGTCATCGGCCCAAAACCTTATGCAGTGGTTACATCCAAACTCATTCTGAAAGAATCATAATAAAAATGTACGTCCTGAAAATTAAAGGCAGCGCTAAAATTCCCGACTATATCCAGATACGTGATTCCAAGTTCACGCTGGTGGCGTATTTCCGCACCGATAATATTTCATCGGGTTTGCAGCAATGCAATTTGAAAGAAAAAGAAAATGATTTCAGAAAAATAATTAACAAAATCCCGTTTGGAAAAATTTTTAAACTTCCTTTTTGAGAAATATAATTTATGAATAACGGTGAACCTATCATAGAATTAATCAAGGCATCTGTTTATCAAAAAGACATTCTGATACTCTCCAATGTCAGCATTACCATCAGCAAAGGGGAGTTTGTTTATTTAATAGGAGAAACAGGCAGCGGAAAAAGCAGCCTTCTGAAAGTTTTGTACGCCGACCTGCCTTTAGTTGATGGTGAAGGAAGCATAGCCGGATACAACCTGAAAGATATCAGAAACAAGGATATTCCTTATTTGCGAAGAAAAATAGGCATTGTATTCCAGGACTTTCAATTACTCATTGACCGCAGCGTGAATGAAAATCTTTTATTCGTAATGAAAGCAACCGGTTGGACAGATTCCGGCAAAATGCAGAATAAAATGCAGGAAGTGCTTAACAAAGTAGGGCTTATCAGCAAAGGCTTTAAAATGCCCCATCAGCTTTCAGGGGGTGAGCAACAACGAGTAGTTATTGCAAGAGCTTTGCTGAACGATCCTGATATTATTCTTGCCGATGAACCTACCGGCAACCTCGATCCTAAGACTTCCGAAGGAATTATGCAATTGCTTATGGATATAAGTAAAGCCGGAAAAGCCGTGCTGATGGCCACTCATGACTATTCACTGTTTCATAATTTTCAGGCAAGAACCTTAAAATGTGAAACTGGTTCAGTGACAGAAACAGAAACCACCGTTTAGCCTGGATTACTCTCAAAAGAAGTAAACTGCCACCAACAAAGATGGTGGCTTTAATAAAGTATTGAGTACAAAACACTCTAACAATTCAATATTCATCATTCCTTATTCATTTTTCGTTGTTCATTATTCCTACCTGCCGGTAGGCATGGCGTTATTCAAAATGGCATAGTCACACATACATCACCACTGTATAAGACGGTGGTTTCAAAGATTGTAATAGATCACTGAAAATTTGAAGCTCCCTTGCGGCAGGCAAACCATGTAAAAATTAAGTAGAGAATATGTTTTCATGTCCTATTTTCTTCCCCTGGTATTTGAGTCTTGATTCCGATAGCTATCGGGATGGGTCTTTGAAATATTATTATGAATTGAACAGATTAGGGAAACAACAAATCAATAAGCTGATGGATATTATAATTTGTTGAATAAATACTATTGTCAAGCAGTTTTTTTCTTTTCTCAATATCTTTCTGAGTAAAAGGACGGGCAAAATAACCGAGCACTGCTTTTTTCATTTCCTCGCTGCTGTCGCGAATAATGCAAAGCGATTCCAGGCCTGTATCTTCAACCATGGGGCTATTAACAATGCAGTGTCTTCCGGTATATAGAGCTGATAAAAGTTTCAGTTTAATTCCTGTAGCCTGGAATGTGGGGAGAATATTGATCTGCGCCCCTTTAATAAG
>JAZDMF010000053.1:0-3459 GCA_043801235.1 Bacteroidota bacterium
AATCCGCTAATGACGCCTGATGCAATTCAAATATACTACAATGAACATATTTTAATTGCAAAACATTATACAACCTCTTATTCCTTAATAAATTTCTTTATGCTTATTCTGTCTTTATCTTCAACCCTGATATAATACACGCCATCAGCAAGCAAAGAAACATCTATTTCTGTTTTGGGTTGCAAAATAGGTTTCTCGATTAAAAGCTGCCCCTGAACATTATAAAAAGAAACTTTAAAAGCCGATTGATGATTCTCAGGTATTTTTATTGTAAGCATATTTGTTGCCGGATTTGGAAAAACTGAAATATTATCATTTGATGATAACTGCTCTATTCCGTTCCCCATGCTTGAATTCCTTATCATTGTACCGTTAATTCCGGCAGCAACCGCCGATGTGGGAGACAATAAAATACATGAATACAAACTCATCGATGTACCCGTATTTTCCTGGAACCAGGAGGTTCCGCCGTTGGTTGTGCGAAGTATTACTCCTCCAAGCCCTGCAGCAATTCCATTATTCACATCATAAAAATCGACATACTGCAAATATGCCAAAGAACCCGATGTTAGTGTTGTCCATGATGTTCCCGCATCGATAGTTTTAAGAATTGTTCCGTCTGATCCTACAACAAATCCGGTTGTTGAATTCACAAAAAAAATGGAATTAAAATAAATTCCAACTGTAGCAAAAGTAATTGTCCAGGTCGATCCGCCATCAGATGTTTTCCAAACCCTGCCGGTAATTTCCAAAGCACAACCCACGCTTGCATTTAAAAACTGCAAATCGATAATTGTATTTGTTGTGGAGATATTTACTGCAGAAAAACTTGCGCCACTGTTTATGGTTTTCCATACAGCACCATTTGCACCGCAAACATATGCTGTACTCGCATCAACAACAGACACACCCCAAAGAACATTGGAACCCAGAGGTGTAAGCGGCGACCAGGTAGCGCCGCCATCAGTAGTTTTTTTTAAAGATGATCCGCTGAGCCCTGATGCAAAACCTACCGATGAGCTGGTAAAATCAATATCCCTGATGCCAGTTGTATTAACAACTGTCCAGCTGGCTCCGCCATTAGAAGTTTTTAGAACATCACTCGTTGATGAAGCAATCCCGTTGTTCGTATCGAAAAAATAAATTGACTCATACATTGAAGTTGTTCCGGTACTCACACTTGTCCATTGCGCATGTGTTGCGATTGTTGTATAGAAAATCGCAGTAAAAAGTAAAACTATTCTCAGCATAAAACCCCCATTTCTTTTAATGTAATTAAAGAATTTATTATTGAAATGCAATGTTACAACATTTCAAATAGTGAATGCAAGTATTTGAAAAAATATTTTTCAAATAAAAGGTAAGCACAAGTTGTTAAGGCATAAACAAAAAACCGGCTGTCTCCAGCCGGCTTTTTGCTCTACCCTCTTTGTAGTTATGATATAAAATCAGAAAAACTACACTTATATAACGGGGGATATTTTTTGTTTATTGTGTGCCTCACCATAATTTTTGTTCTTTTTACTGCTGCAAGGAATAATGAATCGCTTTCACTAAGTATAAAAGCATCGTAAAACTCAGTTATATTGCACACTACAGCATTTACTCTGGCAATGCCCGGTGAGTGTACATCTTCTTTAAGTTTTCGCATCAGGTCTTTATTGCGTATCGACATTCTCCAAACGGAAGCATAAGAAATGAAAAAACGCTGCATGGGAGTGAATCTTTACTTGCAGAAATTGATTTCTTAATAAAGAAAAATTTTGAAAACCTCCGTGTTATTTTCGTTCTGGAGTTTTACATAATAAAACCCTTCTGAAAAATCTGAAATATCAATGTCAATCCCATCTTCTCCTGCCTTACTGCAACTTTTCTGATATTGTATTAAGCATGCCCCTGTATGTGAATATACACTTATTGTAACATCCCCTGAAAAATCTCCGTAAATAAAAAAATGTCCATCCGAGGGATTAGGCATGACTGAAAATTTTGATTTTTCAAATTCAACTATTCCAACAGGGATTCCGGGGCAAAGCTGGTCAAGTGCGCGCATGCAAACATAAGGAACAAAGTTCTGTGCATGTGCTGCCGTAATATATTGATTTATCAGTGTCGGTTGAGTAAGATATTCGATAGAAAAAACCTGCTTGCTGTTTGAAAGCCATTCCTGCAATTGCCCTATCCTGTATGTATCAGGATTAAAAGGATTATCTTCGTCCAACCCTCCATAACAAAAAACATCTTCCACGCCGCATGCATTAATAGTATTGAAATAAGCAGCTTTTTGCGATGCATCCACATTGTCAGAATTAATGATATCTTCTGCGTTTTGCGGAATCATAATAAAATCGGTATTGCCCGTTACAGAAGTAATATGCGAACGGATATTCTCAATATAATTCATCATCAGTGTATCGGCATAGGGTTCTTCCGGATTATCCACCATCCAGTAATAGTAGGCATCAACAATATCCATGTAAATGCCATCGAAGCCCTGTGCTATAATGGTATCAACATATGAAAAAATAATGCTCTGCCACTGCGGATCCCAGAACCGGACCTTATAATTGCCTGCCCAGTCCGGATTTTCAGGGCCAAGCCATGAAGGTGGCGACGTACTCCATGAACTCTGCCAGTAATACCTGTAATCTTCGGCTTCTCCGATTGATAAATAAGAAATAACTTTTTTTCCGCTGTTTCTGATTTGCGTTATTTCCTGTGGTGTGAATTTTCCTTCGTCAGTGCCATCGATTGAATAATCAATTATTATCAGGTCGAAGGATGTGTCGGCAGCGATTTGCGCAATGTTGATCCCCTGCAACTGATACGCCCAGGTTTTAATGTTCATGAGCGACTGTAGCTGAGAAAATGTTGTCACCGGAAACAACATTAATAAAAGGTAGAATAGTTTTTTCATATGATTTATTTTTATTTTGTTCTGACAGGGACATAAAGAATAACATTCATTTTCACTTTTTCGCCGTCAATTATTCCGGGAGCATATTTCAATGGCTTCAGAACACGGGCAACTTCTTCATCAATTCCGTATCCTACGCCGCTCAGTACATTTATTTCTGCAAGAGTACTGTCGGGCATTACATAAAAACTCACCATCACTTCGCCGCTGATTTTATCGGCAACAGCATTTTCATTGTAATTTATGTTGTTATAAAAATAAGTGAATAAAGAAATATCACCTTCCGGATAAAATGGTTGCTGATCGGTTTTAAATGTGAAATTTACATCATAGGGATTTTTATTCTGCTGCTGGTTTTCCTGGGAATAAGAAAATACCGGCGATATTATAATCATTACCGCACACAAAAAATAAAACATATTGTTTGCTTTTAGAAAGTAAAGATATGACAAAAATCAAGTTCAACCTCTTAAAATAAAATCCAAACTATGTTTTAAATTTTATTTTTTTCTGCATGTATTTTATAAAATATTTTCTGCTGC
>JAZDMF010000110.1:0-2794 GCA_043801235.1 Bacteroidota bacterium
CTTCGTTTCTTCGGAAACGAATAGCTTAAAGTTGTTGTTTACCAGACTAAAGCGTCTATCACCAAGCAACTCGGCACCCGTGAAGTTCAAATCGCAGATTCTGCCATCAGAATCTAGTGTAAAATAACCCATTGGGGCAAAATCGTACAGCATGGTATATTTTTTAAGAGCCGTTTCTGCCGTTTCATATGCCTTGTGCAACTCTTCGTTCTGCATTTCTAATTCTATCTGGTGAACTTGCAGTTCGTGCAGGAGCTTTTTCGCGTCAGCTTCCATAACCGACTTATCAATTTTTTTTTGCTTCTCTTTCAGTTGTTCTTCGGCTTTCATGCGCAGCATTTGGGCATATGTAAAATTCAGTTCTTCGTTACTCATGGCTTTGTTTTTTTTGTGATAATAATCATTCCTGCTGCCATTTTCAGGTTGTTGAGCAATACATTTATGGACCATTCAACAATTGGCATATTGCCTCCGGCTGCTAATATCTGCATTTTGAATTTGCCACCCAGGGCTTTATTCAGCAACTTATTCATATCTTTTTCAGTCTTTTTTCGCACCGGTTCAGGAATGAACATCTTAATATAATTTTGGTTTACTGCATCCTCACGTTTTTTGCCGAAAAATTTTTCGGCTTCGGGATTAAACTCCAGTATTTTCCACTCGGTTGATAATTTAATTATTACATCTGAGGATGAATTTAAGAGCAAACGATGCATCTGCTCTGTTTCGTGTAATTTTACTTCCACCTCCTTGAGATCGGAGATGTTGAAAAAAGTGATGACCAGGCCGTCTATTCTGTCGTCGAAGGTGCGGTAGGGCATAATGCGATTGGAAAACCATCGCCC
The DNA here is from genome assembly GCA_043801235.1 of Bacteroidota bacterium. Classification (GTDB taxonomy): domain Bacteria; phylum Bacteroidota; class Bacteroidia; order Bacteroidales; family CG2-30-32-10; genus DAOQAK01. The sequence continues at coordinate 846 of JAZDMF010000110.1, forward strand.
GTCTTTGGTAGGAATCGGTTTTTGTATAAATACGAGTGTCCTTAATACTTCGATAGCATCGGTAGCCAATTCTGGGTATATAAGGTCGGAAACCAAGTCGGTAAAAGGCCGTCCTATGTCGCTTTTTATAAGTTTAAAAATTTTGGTTGCCTCATTGGTAAAGCGACGGATATTCAATTCTTTGTCGAGAAACAAAGTAGCAATATCGGTGCTGTTGAGCAGGTTTTTCATATCATTGTTCACGCGTGAAAAATCATCTACCTTCGACTGCAATTCAGCGTTAACCGTTTGAAGTTCTTCATTCAGACTTTGCATTTCTTCTTTTGAAGTGGTAAGCTCTTCATTGGTAGATTGCAGTTCTTCGTTAGTGGATTGTAATTCCTCGTTTGTAGATTTCAGTTCTTCCTGCGAAGTCTGCATTTCTTCGAGAGTGTTCTGAATCTCTTCATGTGCATGCTGCAACTCTTTCTCCAACTCCGATTGACTTATACTGTTTAAAGTCTTTTTTCCTTTTTTTGCCCGTACCTGGATGTCAGTAATATCCGGCACATCTGTAAAAGTTATCATTACCATGCCGTTTAAAAGATCCGGTTTATCAATCCATTGAATGTTAATATTTAAGGTTTGCGTACCCCCGTTTGTACCTACTTTGATATTGCGCAAAAGCACAGCTTCTTTTTTAATTACGGCTTTTCTGAAGGCAGCAGGAAATTCGCTGCGCAAACCTTCGCGCAACATTGCAAAAATATTCAGGTTTGCTTTACCAACCGCCGGCTCCAGATATTTTCCTGTACGTCCGCTGATGTAAATGATGTCGCCATTTTCGTTCACCAAAACACCGGCAGGTGAAAAATGCTGCAACAATAGTTGATCGGCAAGTGTTTGAATATTCAGGGTTGATTTTTCAGGTATTTGTTTTTCAGCATTGGTCGGGTTGGCACGGGAAAATGAAGAGGGAAAATCGAATAATTCAGGTCTCAGGGTAGTAGCGGAGCGTTTGTAAATTTTCAATTTGGAATCCACAGGTGTAAAAAAATGACTCTGTGTTCCAAGCGTTTCGGAGCTGCCAAGCAGAATAATTCCTTCAGGATTAATACTATAGTAAAAAAGGCCGATCAATTTTTTTTGCAACTCGGCATCCATGTATATAAGCAGATTTCGGCACGAAAGGATATCGATCTTGGTAAAAGGCGGATGCATGATAAGGTTGTGTTGTGCAAACACAACCTTTTCCCTTATTTCAGTCTTGACGCGATAGCCGTCATCTGTTGTAATAAAAAAGCGATTCAGGCGATCTGGTGATACATCGGCAGCAATATTTGCAGGAAATATGCCTTTTCTTGCTATCTCAATAGCTTCATTGTCGAGATCGGTAGCAAATATCTGTAAGGAAAAGCCTCCATGCGAATTGATTTTTTCAAGTACTTCTTTAAACACTATGGCCAGTGAATATGCCTCTTCTCCGGTAGAACATCCTGGTATCCATGCTCGCAATATTGAACCTTCTGACAGGTTAGCAATAATATTTGGAATAACAGTCTCTTTCAACTTTTCCCATACTAAAGTATCGCGAAAAAAATTAGTTACACCAATCAACAATTCTTTGAAAAGAATATCCACTTCCTTTGGATTTTCCTGTAAGAAGCGGACATATGAAGATATCTTATCAATTTTGTGGACGCCCATGCGTCTTTCGATGCGGCGGTAGACCGTATTTTTTTTGTACAACGAAAAGTCGTTACCGGTGTGGGTTCGCAGCAGAATTATAATTTTTTCGAGAGAGCTTTGGTCTTTAATCTCTGTCTCCAAATTTGATTTGACAATAGGAATATGTTTAAGGAACGCAAGGAGTTTTGCAGGCAACTCGTTGGCTGGAGCCACAATATCGACCAGCACGGAATCGATAGCATTGCGGGGCATGCTGTCGAATTTTGCCGTGGAAGGTTCCT
>JAZDMF010000047.1:0-2365 GCA_043801235.1 Bacteroidota bacterium
TTTTTTTTGTATCTGGCACATTTTTATCAATTGGCGCCAGTTGCTGAATTATTTCAAAATAAAATCAAAAATCTTCATAAGCAAAGAAATGATTGTAGCTTTTTCCCTTGTGCTTTTTTTCTTAACCTTAACTATTATGCACACATTTCATAATTGATTAAATAAATCACGAAAATGAATACTGAAAATTCGCAATCGCAAATGAGGAAAGGAGTACTTGAACTGTGCATACTTTCTATACTTTCCAAGAATGACAGCTACGTACCTGATCTGATCGATGCGCTGAAAAATGAAAAACTGATCGTTGTGGAAGGCACATTATATCCCCTGCTGACAAGGCTCAAGAACGATGGTATATTAGCCTATAACTGGGTGGAATCGCGTTCAGGCCCTCCGAGGAAATATTACAAACTCACACCTGCCGGAAAATCACTGCTTAAAGACATGAAAAAATCATGGGAAGAACTGATCACCTCAGTTGAAAAAATTATTCATTCATAACCTGCATAGAGCATACTACCTGCGATAGTTAAAAATTTTAAATGTTGAATTTTAAATTTTAAATGAACTTATAAATTTTAAACCTAAAATATTTTGTCCGCCAATTTGCGGATTAGAATTTTAATTGTAAGACACAAAAAATAAATTTGTAACAGATAACATAATAAAAACATAATCATGAAAAAAACTTTCACCATAAACATAAGCGGTATCATCTTTCATATAGATGAGGATGCTTTTGAAAAACTTGCTGTGTATCTCGAAACCATTAAGAGTTACTTCACCAGTTCGGAAGGCCGCGATGAAATTATCGCCGATATAGAAGCGCGTATTGCAGAAATGCTTCAATCTAAAATCACCGAACTGAAGCAGGTGATCACCATTGAAGACATTTATGATGTGATTACCGTGATGGGCGAACCCGAACAAATAGGAGGTCAGGCTTCCGCTGATAAAAAACAAAGCCAGGAAACGAAGAACAGAAAAAGATTATATCGTGATCCCGATAATAAAGTTTTGGGAGGAGTTTGCGGTGGCATAGGCGCCTATTTCAACATTGACCCGCTATGGATAAGGATAGCATTTATTGTAGCCCTTTTTGTTTTCGGCTCAGGACCTCTTTTATACATTATTCTCTGGATTATTATTCCCGAAGCAAGAAGTACCGCTGAAAGGCTTGAAATGAAGGGAGAGCCTGTGAATATTTCAAATATTGAAAAAACAATTCATGAAGAAATAAACGGCCTGAAAAAAAGACTGAAGAATCTGAAAAACGATGCAAAACAGGCATACAGCAAAAACTTTAAAGACCGCCATCCTCAAACGGCAGTAGAAAAGATCATTGATTTTTTCCTGATACTGCTGAAGTACTTCATTCGTTTTGTTGCGATTTTTATTGGAATCATTTTTATTTTTGTGGGAATATTCTTAGTAACGGGTTTTGTCTCGTCCTTCTTCCACTCCAATGAAATCATCTGGATTTCATCCATAGGAATTTCAAATTTTTCATTCCCGGTATTCCTGAATTTATTTCTTGGTTCTTCCACGCTAATAACTTTAGCTCTGATTGGGCTGGCGTTATTCATCGGAATTCCGCTGATAATGCTTGTTTATAACGGCATTAAGCTGATATTTAATTTAAAATCGAAAAAAAGATTTGTGGGAATTTCTACAGTTTCTCTTTGGTTTGCCGGACTTTTCCTGTGCCTGTTCGTGGGGCTGGGACTTCTCAGCAGTTTCTCGCACAAATCGGTAATTACAAAAAAGCATACCCTGAATCAGCCGCAGAATGGCCTGCTTAATATATATGTAAAGAAAGATAATATTATTGATTCACTTTCGGAATATGAAAACAAATTTGTTATAGGGCAGTGGAACCTTATTTCAGTGAACAATAAAAGCTATCGTTTCGGTTTGCCTGAACTGGTGATAGTAAAAAGCGATAATGACTTGTACCAGATGACGGCATATTACAGTTCCAAAGGCACCGATAAACAAGAAGCAGAAAACCATATCAGCAAAATAGATTATAAATATTTACAGAACGATACAGCTTTGCTTCTTGATCCTTATTATATGCTTCCTGAAAAAGAAAAATGGAGGATGCAGAACATTAAGGTTGTAATAAAAGTCCCTTTATGGAAATCAATTTATCTGAGTCCCGAAACCGCATCCCTTCTTCATTACAACAACGACAATATTGATTATGAAAAAGAACTTGCCGGGAAAAAATGGACTATGACCGAAAGCGGGTTGAAAGAATTTTCATCATCGTATGTCAATATGCCATCGGATACATTGAATAAAGCAAAATACGATACACTAAAAAAAATAAAATAAGTGTAAAGCAAATTATTGAAAAGGT
>JAZDMF010000190.1:0-10305 GCA_043801235.1 Bacteroidota bacterium
ACGAAGTGTACCCGTTTTCAGTTTTCTTGGTTATGTTATCGGTTACTTTATGGCAGTCGTATTTATACTCAATGCTGTCGGGCATCATCACTTCGATTTTTGAATAATAAACAGGAGCATCGAATGAAATATAGGTCAGCAGGAACATGCCGTCGTTGAATTCATTTTCCTGGAAACCCTGGTACGTTCCTTCCATTTTGATGATATCGCCGGGTTCGAGATTTTTGAAAACAACGTAGCCGTAACTTATATCGGGTGTAATTTCAGCGCCGTTTTTCTTTGCCACTTTAATATAGCTCAGGTCGCCCATATAGCTGAAATCGCTTTCTGTCCACAGGCGTGCTCCGTCATCGTTCAGGATTTTTATCATGAGCTTTTGGTAAATGTGAGTGGTTTTCTGCTTGTCGAGGCATACATCCTTGGTGTACATCAGAACCACTGATTTTTCATCGGGATACTTTCCTTCCCAGTCTTTATCGCTCATAATTTCATCAAAGCTTTTGGTGGTGAAATATTCCTTGATGTTATCTTTCTCAGCCAGCTTTTTAACTTTTTCATCCAATGATTCCCTGTTGTACTCGGAACGTTCCAGCATAAAAGCTTTGTCATAATATTCAAGCGCTTTTTCCTTTTCTTTTTTATCGGAATAAATATCGCCGATGGTTTCCATGATCGATTCGGAATACGGAGCAATTTCTAGAGCTGAGAATAAAACTGTCAGTGCTTCATCATATTTTTCGCGGGTGTACAGGAAATTCGCTTTATCAGTCCTGTAGGAATAATTATAAGGTTCTATGGAAATAATTTCATTGTAAAGACTCAGAACTTTATCATATTTATCCTTGTTTTTAAAATATGTGATAAGTGTTTCATAATCCCAGTGGTTGTATTTTTTCTTCAGGTATTTCATTGCTTTTTTAGCATCCTTTTTCCTGTCGCGGTCAGTTTCAGGTTTGTATTCATAAGGCTTGTAATTTTCATCCTCAAGATATTCTTCAAGACTTACCTTATAGGAAGGATATGCTGCAATCTTTTCTTTCAGGAATTTCTTTTTTTCATCGTTCATGCCTTTTTTCTGGTAATAAGAAATTACATCTTCAATAACAGACCAGTTGGAAGGAAATATGGTATCCAGATGGAAAAGCATTTTTGCGTATTCTTTTTCATCGGCATCTTTGTCAAGCTTATTAAGGTTTTCATAGGAAAGAGCAAACATGGGAGTTTTGCTTTCATCAATATCATTAAGAATGAGGTAGGCTTTTTCATTTTTCCCGTTCTGTGCATATATTTTAGCAGCAAGGTATTTGAAGAAAACAATGTCGGGATATTTTCTGAAAAGTTTCACAAAATATTCTTCACCGTCAACCGATTCTGGCGAGAGAAGATAGGCTTTGCAAAGCAGGTAATAATTCATAAGAGTATCGGGATTCTTATTTATGGCTATCTTAAAAACATCTGTAAGCTTGCTGGTGAATGTGTTTACAGTATAAGTGACGGGTACATATGAAGAATTAAAATCCGATAGAATATTTTTTATAAGGTTTCCGTTCGAATCGGTAATTCGAATGGCAAACATTTCGTCACCTGAACTGTATGAGCCGAACATTGAAGAATAACTGCTGAAGTAATCGCCGAAATCATAGTATGATGAATAATTGCCTGAAGCATCATGGTATGCCAGAAAATTATAATCATCGGTCTCCGTTGGCAATGTGGCGCATTTAACCAATATTCTGTGAGTGCCTTTTGTCAGAGTAATCTCAGTTATTTCATTATCCCATTCAAAACGGGTGTTTTCATCGTTCTCGAATACCAGAAAATCATCCACCCAGATTTTTATGGGAGTGCTGCGGGAAATGCGAAGTTGAGCTTTTACTGTTTCAGTAACCGTAATGAAAGTGTTTGCAAAATACACATCATTGCCGTATTCATCGGAAAGGTTATCGGAAAAAACAACAATCCCGTCGTCATTCCTCAGGTTTCTTTTCGTCCATTTATATTCAGGTCCATAACCGCTTTCATACGATTTTGCCGAATCGAATTTTTCTTTTTCTATCTCATACTCTTTAACATATCCGTAACCGGAAATGCTGCGGAAAGGGCCGTTCACACTCCAGCAGTAATTTCCGATGATGTCAGAAAATGCTTTTTTACTTTCGCTGAATTTTCTTTCAGTAAAAAGATCGTTGGCCTTTTCAACATTCAGAGCAGTAGTAGCGGTTTGTGAAGAATCATTATCAAAAACAAGTTTGTTTTTATAATCGTAATAATCGTTATTGAAAAGCAGGTAATGTTCGGGGCGCAAGTGGTTATTGATGAGGCTGCGGATATATTTTTCATACAATATATCGTCATGTTCCAGTTCAGAAATGTAGATTATTCCCAAAAGTGCATTAATATTAGTGCTATCTGTTTTAAGTTGTTCCAGAAATGTTTTTTTTGCTGAAACATTGTCATTTTTTTTAATATCATCACAGCCGTCCTGTGCTTTTAAAGAGAATGGCAGTATAAAAAAAGCAAAGAGTAAAGTTGAGGCTTTAATTGTATTCGTGATTGAATTCATAAATTTTCTGTTAAAATTATTTTTGCGAATTTAGAAATATTAAGCAAGGAGAGAAATTAATATTTATAAAATCATCCGCCGGCCATTTTAGCCTTATAATTATCTGCTATAAGAATCTGAGTGATTTTTTCCCTGAAATTTCCTTGTATGATAATCTCGTTGTCCTTAACACTTCCTCCGGTGCCGCATTTTATTTTAAGAGATTTGCCAAGAGTTTCTAAGTCTGTGGCTTTTCCAATAAATCCTTTTATTACTGTGGCTGTTTTGCCACCTCTGTGTTTTGTTTCAAGAAAAACTCTTAGGTTTTGCTGCTGCGGTGGAAGAGTTTCGGGTTCTTTAGGATTGTTGTAATTATATTGAAAATCACGATTTGTGGAATATACTACGCCGCTGATATTTTTTTTCTTCTGCATTTTAAAGTACTCGGGCTTATTATTTTTTTTTATCGTTATGTCTTTAGGTCACACAAAGCCTGACGAAGGAAAGCTTGTGCGATTGGAGTCAGTGTCGAAGTGTGATTTGTATATTTTTTCGGCCGACTTCCCTGCCTGAACTGCCGAACGGCAGGCTGAGCCTCCGATTTATCGGAGGCTCAGCCTGACCGAAATATTAAAAATATTCAAAATCTCATAGTCGTTTTATTTATCAATATATAAATCTTTTATTTTATTTGAGTTAAAGCAAAAAATATAATGTGCAGATAATACTACTTCCTTAAAGGATTTTTATTATTAATATAGTGTTAAGATAAATCTAAATTATAAGTCATGCTGAGCCTGTCGAAGTATGACAAACACTGTCTTATCTGGTCATTCTTCGATACTTGCCTGACCGGCGGGCAGGAACTCAGAATGACGTATGCGTCATTTGATTCTGAATATTGTAATAGTCATGGAATAATTATATTCAATGATTTCGGAACTATTCTCACTGTTGCAGAATGCGTACGTTCAACAGGGTCGCCATCTACATGACAGGAAACATCTTCGGAAATTTCAACATGTGCTTCTTTAATTTTATGAACTTCTACGTGCCGCGACCGGTGAACACTTTTCAGGAAAAACCTGTGAGCCATTAAAGCAGCACTGAAAAATGATATGGGTTTGATGATGGTCAGATCGATGAAACCGTCGTAAACAGTTGCTCCGGGTGCAATTCTGACATTATATCCGAACTGATCGGAATTGGCAAAACTGACAAGCATTGCATTGCAATCGATTTCTTTTCCCTCAAAACGTAACCTGTATTTTGCAGGTTTATACGATATGAACTGTTTCATTCCGTTTTTCAGGTATGACCAGAAACCGCGTCTACCGCATCTGGCAAATTCTTCGGCAACAAGAGCATCGAAACCAAGCCCGGCAACACTGATAAAAAGTTTATCATTGATAGTAGCAGTATCGATTCTTGAAATTTTAAGTTTATTGATTATGCCAATTGCTTTTTTAAGCGATATGGGAATTTTAAGATGATGCGCCAGTCCGTTTCCGGAACCAACCGGAATAAGCCCCATGATTGTTTCAGAATGTACCAGACCTTGTGCTACATCATTTGCAGAGCCATCTCCTCCAATGGATACAACTACGTTGAAACCATTTCGGGAAGCTGATTTTGCTATTTCCGCTGCATGATGTGCATAATCAGTATATGCAATTTCGAATGAGTATTTTGAATGGTCGAGGTGTTTTAAAATGGCTGACTCTGCTTTTTTATGCCTTCCAATGCCTGAAACGGGATTGATGATGAATACTATTTTCTTTTTCTGTTCATCCATTATTTCACTGTCATTTCATTTTTCAGCAGGCAGTTGTTATATGACTGTATAATGCTTTTTATCTTTTCTTCCATTTCATTTTTCAATGCAGGTTGTTCAGAAATAATATTTGCCATCAGCAGACTGTCCTTTCTGATATCGTGCAAAGATATTGAAAGAGTACCATCAAATACCAGTGCATAATCATTCATGATGATCTGGTAGGATTCATTTGCGTAATTTATTGCAAAATGAGCTTTTGTGGTATCGAAAACACTTTCACCGAATGCTATAAAACTGTTATCATAATTCAGGAAATCCAGTACTGACGGCATAATGTCGCTTTGCTGTGCAACGGTTTTGTTCACACCTTTCAGTGAACTGTTATGCAGGTAAAATATTATGGGAACCTCGTACATTCCGCAACGTGATTGATTTTCCGGATAAAGCGATTCAGAAGTGTGATCGGCAGTGATGACAAACAGCGTACTGTCGAACCATGATTTTTCTGAAAGCGTTTTAAAAAATTTTCTCAATGAAAAATCAGTATAACTTATGCTTTTTAATACAGGCACAGGACCTTCGGGAAAAATAGCGCTGTAACGTTTGGGAACAGTATAAGGATGATGTGAAGACAGGGTGAATATTCCGGACACGAATGGTTTTGCTGAATTATCCAGTGTATTGGCCGTGTACTGAAGAAACTCTTCATCAAATATCCCCCATTTTCCGTCAAAATCTTTTTCGTTGTTATATTCATCCCTGCCGTAATATTTGTCAAACCCTGCCGAATTGATGAAACCGGTAAAACCCATGGTGCCGTTGGTACCACCGTGAAAGAAAGAAGATGAATACCCCTTTTCCTTTAACAAGCTGGCTATGCTGCTGAAATTATTTCCGGAATAAATGGATGTGATAAAAGCTTCGTTCATCAGGGCGGGTATTCCTGCAAGTATTGCAGGTATTCCTTCAATGGATCTTTTCCCGTTTGCATATACACAAGGAAAAACCATGCTTTCACTTATTAATGAATCAAGAAAAGGTGTATAGCTTTTATAGTTCCCGTTATTATGTCCTGTATTGAATGTTCCCATGTATTCTTTTGAAAAACTTTCAAGAATAATAATGATCACATTTAAATTTTTCAGAGAGGTATTGCTTTTCGAGTAATTATGTACCGGCGAATAAATTTTTAAAAGTTCACTTTCTTCATAGTAACTTACTTTTTTTACTCCTGTTTTCCCGAAAGTTTTAATGATGGAAAAAGGAGTGTTCAGTACTATGGCCACATTCTGTGCAGAAGTGAATTGCCCTGCTGTCATAATGCTTATAGGGCGAAGCTGAAACCCGCCACGGAAACCCAGTATGCAAATGCCTGCTGTTGCAGTAAAAATAATGGTTTCCTTTATATATTGCAGGATGAGTTTTTTCCTTCCAACAGAATTTATTACGATGACTTTTGTTTGAACGAAAAAGTACCAACTGAAAGCAATAATTGCTATCCAAATCAGGAACAGATACCAGAAATCAGTTATGTACTGGGGTAATAAATTTATAAAGTCGGAACCCAGCCCGAGAACATTAAAAATATCGGCAGTGGTGCGTGTTTGAGTGAATTTGAAATATTCGCAGTCCAGCATATTTCCTGCCACAGCAAGGGCAGTAGAAAGAATAAAGAATATTTGTAAAAATATCTGGTATTTCTTCCCGGGTTTCAGGTGAAAAGGCACAATACTGAAAAGGATAAAAGGGGCAAAACACACTATAATGGCAGCCTGGTCGAACAACAATCCGTAAAATAGCAGTAAAAAAAAAGTTCCGGCAGTAATATCGAAGTAATTATGGTTGAAAGCGAAAAATAAAACTCTTGAAAGAGTAAATAAAATGAATATATAAAGCACCCTGACAAGGAAAACTTTATAATATCCGCCCTGTAGCAATTTTTTCATTAAAAGCAAAAGTAGGAATATTTAAAACCAGTTATGCTATGACATATAAAAGATTGACTGTCAGACCGAGTTTATCGAGGTCATATTTCGACAGGCTCAATATGACACTTGATTTATTATCAGATAGAGTTTCAATAGCATAAAAAGTATATTTAAAATAAAAAAAACGGCACTTTTTCGTGCCGTAAAGAAATATATTCCTGAAAAATATTACATGAAGATTACATGCACAGTTCTGGTCTTTTCCTCTGCAGCATTGCTTGAATTATCGGACACATTATATTTTACCTGGTAAAAGCCGGTATCGGTCGTATTTACATTATTAGTGCTTATAATTGATGAAGTAATATCGCCATCGGTTTCATCATAAGCAGTGGCGCCTGCATCCGTATATGTTGTTCCCTGCCCGGCAACTGCAGGGTTATTCCCAAGGATAGTAATTAGGGGAGGAGTAGTGTCATCGTTTTTTTCTTTCTTACATGAAAAAATAATAGAAAAGGAAAGAATAAAAAGGAAGAATAATACAGGTTTAAGTGTTTTCATCTGAAATAATTTGAATACAAATATACTAAATTATGAAATAAAATAAAATTTTATTGTCCTGCAAATTCAAAGAAGAGGGTTAATATTTTGAACAATTGAAGAGAAGCATCCTCATGTATTACGTAATGATTATTATCATTGCACCCTTCCATGGAAACAAGAAAGAAACTGTATTTTTCAGTGTTATAATTTGGCATGGTAGTGATTTTTGCCATTATTTCCGCATGTTCTTTTTCGAATTTTTTTATAGCATCCTTTTCTTTTTCAGTAATGCCTATATAAACAGGATTTTGTCTGGTGCTTAATTCTTTATTGTACAATGATGTAATTTTATATTTCTCGGGTAGTTTCTGTAATTTCTGGGTATAATAAGTATTGTTGTTTTTTGAGGTAAGGGTTTTTGTATAATTCCATCTATTTTCATATCTGAAAATTATTCTACTGATGCCTTTTTTACCATTCTTTATTACGTATTCAATTCTTTCAGCTTTTATTGCACTCTGAAATGATGAGTCAAAGCGGTAATTTTCCAAAATATAAACAGAATCGGTGCGCTGAAAGATAAGTTGATTGCTACTTTCAATTACAGTCCACCCTTTAGGTAAATAGGAAAAAATTTTATTTAAAACAGTGTCATTAAGCGTGGATTTGAAAGTGGTATCAGTTTGCCCAAATGACATATGAAAGAAAGCAAATAAAGATATTATTATAAGTGCCCTTTTCATGACTTTTTATATTCGATAGCAATAACTGTGCAAACCTTCATTAATTTAAGCAAATATATAAAAACGTAATAAATAATAATTTCTGAAGGTTCACGAGCAGGATAGTGTTGCGGCTGCGAGTAACTAAAAGAACAAAAGTTTTATAGGGAGAAAAACGGAATAAAAAAAAAGAGATACTGTTAAGTACCTCTTTTTTGTATTTTTACAATAAACTTATAGTTATAGTTTATTCGTATATGTTTCAGCACATGCGTCAACACCACCGGTGTCGTATGTCCATGAATAATTAATAGTACTTATTTTACACTGTGCTGATGTGGGTCCAGTTACAGAATATGTTCCAGTTGTACCAGATGCAGTTCCTTCATTTGGAGATGGAACGGCAGTTGGATGCTGAGAAGGCACCGTTATATTACTACCGCTTACAAGAATGTAACCAATTACTGAAGAACCCCAGCCAGCAAAATTTGAAACAATTAATTTATTGTATTCTGTGCTGGATGCTGTTAAAGTTACTGAGCCAAGCCAACCAGGTACACCAGGTCCAGAAGAAATAGTGCAATCGACATCATATGTGCCTGCTAATCGATCAGCTCTAACAATTACAGTTCTTGTTACCTCAGTTGCGGAATTACCTGCTGCATCAGTAACATTATATTTGATAATGTATGTTCCAACTTGATTTTCATTAACAGAAGTTAAACCTGTTGTTACTATACTGGTAGTTAAATCGCCGTCTTTGTCATCGTTTGCGGTTGCACCTGCATCAGTATAAGTGTCGCCAAGGTCAAGGGTAACTGAAGCTGATCCATTTAAGCTTAGTACCGGAGAAGTGATGTCATCTTTTGTACATGAAGTCAATGTAACTCCGAAAATGAAAGCTAAAGTTGCTACTGATAAAAGAATTCTTTTCATAATTTTTGGTGTTTAGGTTAGTAATTTAATTTATAATTTGATTCATCAATTTTATTATACGGGTGCAAAATTAATATCTTTTTTTGAAAAAAAAACAAAATATCCTTTTTTGTATTGAAATAAGCATTAATTTTGCCCACAGGTTAACCAAAAAAACAAAAAAACATGAAAAAATTATTAGCATTACTATTAGTTGCAGGAATGGTAGCATTCGTTGCATGCGGTCCAAGCAAAGAGGATCAGGAAAAGAAAGAAAAAGCCCGGCAGGATTCAATAAAAGCTGCTGAAAGGGCTAAAAACGAAGCCGATTCATTAGCTAAAGTTGAAGCTGATAAAAGGAAACAGGATTCTTTAAGGAAAGATTCCATTGATAAAGCTAAGAATAAACCTCAGGGAAATTATAATCCTAAAGGAAATCAGACCACCACTACTACCACTACCACTACGACACTACCAAAAGGCACAAGACCCGGTGGAACAAAAAAATAATGTAATAAGGGGGACTACCCCCTTTTTTATTTGAAATATTATTATAATTTTGCACAATTAATAATCCAAAAACCAGAAACATGAAAAAATTATTTGCATTATTTGTAGCAGCTGGCATCCTTGCTTTTATGGCATGCGGTGGCGGTGCAGACAAAGAAAAAGAACAGAAACTGAAGGATTCTTTAAAAAAGGATTCAATAGCAAAAGCTGAAAAAGCAATCAAGGTAAAAGATTCTTTGAAAGCTGATTCTATTACCAAAGCTGATACCCTAAAGAAAGAAGATCCTAAAAAAGGCCCAAATCAAGGACCTAAAGATGATAAAAACAAGGGTGACAGAACCGGAGGAACTAAAAAACAATAATGTAATTGAAGTAAAAAAAAGGGGCTTTTGCCCCTTTTTTATTTGATATTTTTTTATAATTTTGCACAATTAATAAACCAAAAACCAGAAACATGAAAAAATTATTTGCATTATTCGTTGCTGCTGGCATCCTTGCTTTTATGGCATGCGGTGGCGGTGCAGACAAAGAAAAAGAACAGAAACTGAAGGATTCTTTAAAAAAGGATTCAATAGCTAAAGCTGAAAAAGCTATTAAGGTAAAAGATTCTCTGAAGGCTGATTCTATTGCCAAAGCAGATTCATTGAAAGAAAAGGATCCGAAACAACCCAATCAGCCACAGGGTAACAACCCGAAACCCAAGCAAACGCCCGATATCAATAACCTGAATGCAAATCAATCAAACCTGCAGGGTACAAAAAAATAATGTTTTTTATTTTAAAATAGTATTAGGAGCCAAAAGCTCCTTTTTTTATTTTAAATCGCAGTAAATCAGATATATGGAAAATGCACAAGTAAAACGATTTAAATTTTTATAAAAAAAATATTTGTTAATTCTAAATAATGAATAAATTTGCAGCCAAATTAACCTAAATACTAAAAACACATGAAAAAATTATTTGCATTATTCGTTGCTGCTGGCATCCTTGCTTTCATGGCATGCGGTGGCGGTGCAGACAAAGAAAAAGAACAGAAACTGAAGGATTCTTTGAAAAAAGATTCAATAGCAAAAGCTGAAAAAGCAATTCAGGTAAAAGACAGCCTGAAAGCTGATTCAATAGCAAAAGCTAAAGCTGCTGACACCTTGAAGAAAAAAGACGAAAAGAAAGGTGAAAAGAAACAAGAACCGAAAAAACCGGGAAATAAGTAATTTCATCTTCAAAGAAAAAAAGAGTGCTGAACATAGCACTCTTTTTTTTTATAATTTTACAAACCGGAACTTTCTATCAATAAAGAAAAGGAAAGATGTATTTTTGGCATTGTTAATAAAGTATAGCTAAATTTTTATTCCATTTAAACATCAATAGT
>JAZDMF010000228.1:0-4454 GCA_043801235.1 Bacteroidota bacterium
CGGAAATTGTACATTATTCAGTGTCAGAACTTCAAGTCACTCTCCAAATCCAAAGCATCAATGCACAAAACCTGGAATTTATAATTCGGGACTTGGTTTTTTACAGGAATGTTTAAATTTACTCCGTGCAAAGCATAATAATCGCATTTTATGCATGAGATTACAATATTTTTTTATCTTTACAAAAGTCAAAACAAAGCCACATATTTAAGGAACGTTCTAATATTTTATGGAAAATGAAGGTAAATACAAAAATACGCTATGGTTTGCGTGCCATGCTTGAATTCGGATTAAACGAAAGCAAAAAGAATTTTACTCCTCTCCACCAGAAAGAAATTGCCCAGCACCAGAATTTATCTGAGAAATACCTTGACCCGATTATTGCAGGATTAAAAACTTCCGGATTAATCATAAATGCAGGCGGGAAGAAAAGCGGTTATATTCTGGCACGCCCCATGGAACAAATAACAATTTTTGATGTTTTCAGGGCTTTTGAACCTGAACTTTCAATCATTCACTGCCAGAACAAACCTGTAACCTGTTTTATTTCCAGAATATGTGTAGCCAATGAGTACTGGATGACACTGAATGAAGAAATCATGGATCATATGAAGAACGTGACTCTTCAGAAAATAGTTAAAAAACATGTTAAGATTAAAAGAAATATTGAGAAAACAAACATGATCGATCACTGTAAATAAGCTGTTAACCATTGCCCCTGCCCTGACTGCATGAATGCAATATGGCTGCCCGCCAGTATTTATCTACTGCCGGTTTCCGGCAGGCGGTGAAAAAAGCGGATCCGGTTTCACATTTTCCTTTCATCATTCAGCAGCCCTTTCACATAATCTTCCTCTGCTATCTTGTTCCCCCCGCTATCATATACATTCCATGTTCCGGTTTTCTGGTAATCCTGAACGGTATTATTAAAAATGCGCATTCCTTCTTCTTTTATAGCACCGTTCTTCCAGTATTCCTTTGATGAATATATCTTATTTTTCTTGTCAGTAAGTTCAAGTGTGCTTTGCGGTTTTGCATTGCTGTAATAATATTCCAGCTTAATATAATAATCGAACGATTTATCATTCTCCTCATAATACTCCATGTTACCGTTCGTATAGTAATCGGTCCATATAAGTACCTGGTCTTTGAAATAATTTACCTTAGAACGCAAAATGCCGCTGGGATAATATATCTCCAACTGGCAGTTCCTGGAATCTTTTAATTTAAAAGACCGTTCCAACTGCCCGTCATCGAAATAATTTTTATAAACCGTAGTAAGCTGGCCGTTATTGTAATATCCCTTATGTTTTAATTTTCCGTTCTTATAATATTCTTCGTACCAGCCGGTATATTTAATTCCGGGACTCTTCCATCTTACCGAATCACCGCCCATATGGGGATTGTAGCAATCGTAAATATCAATATAAATGTCGTCAGTGGTTGCAGTATCGGTGTCGTCATAGTCAAGGTACTGTGCCTGTAATATTACCGGAAAGGCAACGACAATAAAAAAAATGAGCATGAAAGTCCGCAAGAGAATTTATTTTAAACTATTGATCGAATTATATTAACAACATTTCCATTTCTGATTGCATTTTATAGGCCTCTGAACAAGCTTTTACAGCAAAGTCTTCTCCGTTTGAAGCATAAATAATGCTGCGCGAAGCATTTACCAATAAACCCACTTCTTTGTTCATGCCATATTGAACTACTTCTTTCAGACTACCGCCCTGCGCACCAACACCCGGTACCAGCAGAAAATGATGTGGAATAATTTTTCTGACATCGGCAAGCATCTGCGCTTGTGTTGCTCCGAAAACATACATCATATTCTCTGAATCGGCCCACTGCTGCGATTTTTCGAGTACCTGTTCGAAAAGACGTTTTCCGTTATCACTAAAAAACTGAAAATCGGCAGCACCTTTGTTTGAGGTTAAAGCAAGCAGAATAACCCACTTGTTTTTGTATTCAAGAAAAGGTTTTACTGAATCTTCGCCCATGTAGGGCGCAACAGTTACGGCATCGAAATTTAATGCTGTATCGCTGTTTCCAAAAAATGAATGGGCATACATTTTTGAAGTATTACCAATATCACCGCGCTTTGCATCGGCAATGGTAAATACCTGTACGGAAAAAGTGTTAAGATAACGAATCGTTTTCTCAAGACTCGCCATGCCTTTAATTCCAAGGCATTCATAAAAAGCAAGGTTGGGCTTGTAGGCAACAGCATAATTAATTGTGGCATCAATGATCTGCCTGTTGAATTCAAAAACCGGGTCATCATATTTCAATAGATGTTTCGGCAGTTTCTGTATATCAGGGTCAAGGCCAACACAAAGGAAGGATCTTTTTTTTCTGATTAATTCTGTTAATTCTTTTTTGTTCATTGCACTATTTAATTGTTATATTGCTAAATTGCTGCATTGTTTTATTGATGGGCTTCGACAGGCTCAGCCAGACATTACTGTGGTGTTAACTCGATTTTTTTTAATGTTTTTCAATCTAAAATCCACAAATCTAAAATTTTGTTTTTTTAGTTTCTTTTAATTTCTATCCGTTTCAATTATTAACTCTGCATTCTGACTTCTCACTTCTGCATCATTTCATCTATTCCCCCGCAGCTTTAAGCCTTTCAGCATTTTCAGCTAATTGCAAAGCATCAATCATATCCTGTATTTCACCGCCCACAAATGAGGGCAGGTTATGCATTGATAATCCTATGCGATGATCGGTAACGCGGCTTTGCGGATAATTGTACGTACGGATCTTTGCAGAGCGGTCGCCCGTTGAAACCATTGTTTTCCTCTTATGTGCAATTTCGTCCAGGAATTTCTGGTATTCCATTTCATAAATGCGTGATCGCAGTACTTTCATGGCTTTATCCAGATTTTTTATCTGCGATTTTTCATCCTGACATGAGACCACAATTCCTGTTGGAATATGAGTAAGTCTGATGGCAGAATATGTTGTATTTACTGATTGTCCGCCGGGACCTGATGAACAGAAAGTGTCTTTTCTGATATCCGATATTTTCAGTTCAACATCAAATTCATCCGCTTCAGGCAACACCACAACCGATGCCGCAGAAGTATGAATGCGCCCCTGTGTTTCGGTTTGAGGAACGCGCTGCACACGGTGCACACCCGATTCATATTTTAACTGCCCGTAAACATTAACGCCCGAAACATTTATGATGACTTCTTTGAAACCGCCCACAGTCCCTTCGGTGCAGTCAACCAGTTCCACTTTCCATTTCTTTATTTCGCAAAAGCGTGTGTACATGCGGTAAAGGTCACCGGCAAAAATACTGGCTTCATCACCGCCCGTTCCGGCACGGATTTCCACAATGGCATTTTTCCCATCCTGCGGATCGGCAGGAATAAGCATTACGCGTATTTCTTCCTCGAACGATTCTTTTCTTTGTGTAAGCTCATCAAGTTCTGCTTTTGCCATATTGCGGAACTCCTCATCTTTTTCTTTGCCAAGAATTTCTTTTGCCGATGCAATATTATCAATTATAAGTTTGTATTCCCTGTAGGCATCGATGATTGGCTGCAGTTCTTTGAAATCCTTGCTGAGCCTGATATATTTTTTCATGTCGGCCATCACTTCCGGATTATTGATCTGCTGACTTATATCCTCCCAGCGTTTATGTATTGCTTCCAGTTTATCAAGCATGTTTTTTCAGATATTCAATATTCAAATTTTCCAAACTCACTGATAACAGTAAGTTTTTTACCTGCCTGCCGCCTGCCTGTCCGGTAGGCAGGGCAGGCAAGGCCTTTATTTTTTTCGCAGTGTCCGATTATTTTCGCATCAACACCAAACGATTTACTTATTCCGATAATTTCCTTTGTAATATTTTTTTCAATATAAATTTCAAACCTGTGCCCCATGTTAAACACTTTGTACATTTCCTTCCACGGGGTTTTTGATTCTTCCTGAATTAGCCGGAATAAAAGAGGCACATCAAACATACCATCTTTAATAATATGCAGATCGTTCACAAAATTCAGCGCTTTGGTTTGCCCACCGCCCGAACAATGCACCATTCCGTGAATTTCATTCCTGAATTTATCAAGAACTTTTTTTATAACAGGGGCATACGTACGTGTGGGTGAAAGCAGTAATTTTCCTGCATTCATTCCTGTGCTGCCGATTGCATCTGTTAATTTTCGGGAACCGGAATATACAAGTTCGGCAGGTATTGAACTATCAAAGCTTTCAGGATATTTTTTCGCATACAGTTTTAAAAAAACATCGTGCCTTGCAGAAGTAAACCCGTTGCTGCCCATACCTCCGTTATACGAATCTTCATAATCCGCTTTTCCTGATGATGATAATCCTACGATGACATCGCCTGCAGAAATTTTTGAATTATCAATAATATTTTCACGTTTCATGCGGCAAATAACTGTTGAATCGACAATGATTGTGCGCACCAGGTCACC
>JAZDMF010000234.1:0-8614 GCA_043801235.1 Bacteroidota bacterium
CTGTCATATATGGTCATTACGTTTCACTGTCATTAGTCAATAGTAAATTTGCGAAATAGTTTATTAAGTGAATTTTCTATGTTATCCCTAATCATCATTTATCATTAAAAATTAATCATTAATAATTTTGATAAATTTCTATCTGTTTCCAATAATTTCAATTTTAATTCTGACATCTGCATTCTGACTTCTTTTTCATTTCCATTAATTTCCATAAGTTTCAATGAATTTCATTTAATATCATTTCGTATCCTTCTTATTCTTCTTTTTCCATTTCTCCTTCGTGAGCTCATTTCCATCTTCAGTGTAATATTTCCAAGTCCCAAATTTCTTGCCTTTCTTATATTTCCCTTCAATTTTTATGTTTCCGCTGTCGTAATAGAATTGTGCATCGCCGTTTGCTTTTCCTTCTTCATATTCAATGATCACTTTTTTAGAACCGTTCTCATAATATTCAAAATACTCACCGTGAATTTGTTCTTCATCGTTAAAAGTTAATTCTGCTTTCATTTGCTGCTCGTCATTATCGTAATAAAAAGTTGCTTTTCCGGAAACCTTTCCGTCATTGTAATTAACGCTGCTCTCAAGGTTGCCGCTTTCATAATAGGTTTTACAGATGCCGTCAATTTTTCCGTCTTTTACTGATCCTTCATATTGAGTTTTCCCGCCTGCCTGTCCGGTAGGCAGGGTAGGCAGGTTTTCAAATTTTACTTCAAAATCTCCGTCTTTCTTAAGAATATCATCAGACAGTGCAGGAATGAATTTCAGTGAATCGTATTCGTCAACAAACAATTCTTCGGCTGCTGCTTGTATTTTTTCAAGTTCCTTGTTGAAAAGAGCATCTTCATCGTGTTCTATTATAAGAGTTGTTTTAAATAATTTTCCGTCCGATTCGAGTTGGAACCCGATTTTTGAAAAACTTAAAATAAGTTCCTTGTTTTCATGCACTCCTGTTCTTTTCTCAGCATTGCTGTAACAGTATAGATGCGAATACAGTTCAGGCATTCTTACATAAATGGTAACATTGGAGTTATCGCTGAAATTATCTTTGAATGTCATGAAGTCTTCATCTTTTTCAAGAGTGTTTCCGGCAACATAATCATCAATCATATCCATCAGCGTGGAGGTGGAATTGCTGAAAACAACATAATCATCCATGTAGGTAAAATATGGCTTTTCAAGCTTTCCGAAAAGTTTCCCGAAAAACATTTTAAAGAAACCTTTTATGTCAAGATAATTGATTGTGTAATTTTTATAATTCACTGTATCAAATTTCAGCGGCGATCTTTTTTTCACCTGTTTTATAAGATTATCCATTCCTTTTATTGCATCATCTATGTCTTTTGCCTGTATGGCGATTACAACATCACCTTCTTTAGCATTAGCTACAGGTTTCAGTTTTACGAAAGCTATTTCAGTTCCTATCCAGCTGAAAAAATCTTCCTGCAGATCAACTTTGAAAAGTTTTTCCACTTTCTTAACAGCTTTGCTGTAATTTTCGTATTCATCGCCCTTTTCATTTGCAAATTCTGTTGTGAGTTTTTTATAGAAATCATTAAAATCGTCGAAACACATGGAAAGATAGAGTGCTGCAGTATTGCTAACGACTTTATATCCATCCGCCTTTCCGGGAGAAATATCGGAAAGAGCTTTAAGATACGAAGACACACTATCAGCCATGCTGGTGTATCCTGAAAAGCTCAGTCGTTCATCTTCAAAGTTTACGTTAAAAGCGGAAAAATTCAGGCTCAACCCGAGTGAATTCACAATGTCGCTTTCTTCGCTAAGATAGCAGCTCATATATTCCTGCAGTTTGCTGTAATTGAGATAAAAATTAAAAAGCTTGCTTGAACTTATCTTTGATGCAACCAGTTGGAAATTTGTGTTTTTTGTCCAGTTCTCTTTATCTTTCTGTTTTATTGATTTTTCAACAAGTATAGGGGAGTAGCTTCCAACAAACAGATTATCGGTGAGTGTGATATAAAGTATTTCCTGTGTTTCAATATCGGTCAGTTCAATTATTTCCTGCCCGCTGTATGTGCGTTTCGACATAGTATAACCGAAACTTTCCACCAGGCTGCTGATATAGTCTTTGATAAAAGATATTTTTGCAGCGCTTTTCATGTTCACCACGAAAAGGAAATCGTAATCGTTGCCTGAGATCATATGCGCCGATACCAGCATCTGGCGGTTGCTGAAAAGCATGTCCATGGTGGCATCGCCTTTTATCAGCGAATCCAGGGTTGCAGCGCTCTCGCTGATATCTTCGAAATGCCTGTTGTTGCGCATGTGTTTCCACATTTTGCTATCGCTTATTGTGGCCCAGCCATCGGTAAGGTCGGTGGTTTCGATGATATAAATGGCATCATCAGGGACAGCCGTAAAAGGGTTGCGTTTGCCGGCTTCTGAATAAACAATGTAAATGACAAATGCTCCAATTGCTAACAATATCAGCAATAAAAAACTCAGGACAATTTTTTTTCTTGTACTCATATTTAATATTATATGGAATTCGGAAATAAAAATACGGTTATTTTAATAATATCAAAATAAAATTTTGGGATACTTTAAGTAAATAAAACTTGTTGGCTAACAGAATATATTAGTAATGCGGAAATTTAACCTACCATTAAGAAGTGGCAAATGGCACGATGGACAAGAGAAGAAGACTATGAAGGTTTAATGTTGCCCGTAATTATATCAACATTGAAGTTGTTGTTATAAAACAAATCCGCATCATCCTAAAATCAGGTTTATTGACCTGTTTATTTCATAACATTCTTATAACGGCAATCGTGATGCGGGCACCATGTACCTGCCCTGATATTGTGGTAAGGTGTTTTCCATATATGCCTTTCGGAACATTGCCATTTCATTTTTCTTGTGTTATTGAAATATCTTTTTGAAAGACATATGCCTCCTCTTCTTGCTGCAAGCGCCTGTGCATCTTTAATGGTAATTCTTTTGCATGCACAGTAGGGGCACCACTTTTCACGAAGTATGTTATTAGGTTTTGCATTCCACCTGTGACCTTTGCTGCACTGCCATCTTAATTTGGTATGCCTGTTTGTATAAACAGAAGAAAGGCATTTGCCTTTGCGGGCGGCGGCATACTTTTGCATTTCTTTAATGGTGCCTTTCTTTTTTTTGGAACACACAATGCACCAACTGCCCATTCTGATATTACAATACGCTGTTTCCCAAATATGGCCCTTCTTGCATTGCCATTTCAGTTTTGTTTTTTTATTTACATAGATTTTCGATAAGCACATTCCGCCTTTCTTTTTTGCTATACGTTCCATATCTTCTATTGAATACCTGGGCTGGAATTTGCGCCCGCATTCAGGGCACCAGTGACCTTTCATGACTTTTACCGGTGTAGCCCACCATGTATGTCCTTTCACACAGCGCCAAAGTAATTCTCTGTCCGGGCCCCAATATTCTTTACTAAGGCATTTACCTTCACGGTATGAAGCCCATCTCTGCATGTGATGTATGGTGTAGCGGATTTGCATTTGTTTTTTTATTTTTCTTTTGGTGGGAAAAATTCGTCAATCATTTTTTGTGTATCAGTATTTCCTAAATTTGAAGGCATGCTTTTATATAATTTAGTTTTCGGCACATTACCATAGCAATATGGGCACCATGTTCCTGCATGAAAAATATTTGCAGGGCGTGCTTTCCACTGATGCCCTTTTTTACATTCCCATAATAAAGGTGTATTATTATTGACATATTTATCCGATAAGAGTTTCCCGCCTTTTTCAATTGCAACTTTTCGGTATTTTTCAATATCATCTTTTTGTTTCGCTTTCTGAATTTCATAACCGCAAACAGGACACCAGCAATTGTCAATGATATTATAGGGCGCCGATTTCCATACATGCCCCTCGCTGCATTGCCATTCTAATTTTGTTTTTGAATCAATATATTTTCCCGATAGGCATTTGCCTCCTCTTCTGGCTGCCAATTCCTGCATTTCTTTTATGTCTTTATACCTGCCACGGCAATAAGGGCACCAACTTTCGGCATGAAGAACCATTGCGCCATCAGCCAGCCACCGGTGTCCCTTACTGCATTCCCACAAAAGTTTTGTATGTCCGTTTTTATAGCTTTCCGAC
Organism: Bacteroidota bacterium; assembly: GCA_043801235.1. GTDB lineage: Bacteria > Bacteroidota > Bacteroidia > Bacteroidales > CG2-30-32-10 > DAOQAK01. The sequence goes on from JAZDMF010000234.1 coordinate 4,122, forward strand.
AAAAGTTTGCCTCCTTTTTCAATAGCAATTTTTTGAAAAACTTCAATCGGTTTTCTTCTTTTTTCGGCTCCTCTTTTTCTGCCGCATTTCGGACACCATTGACCTGCTAATATATCATGAGGGCGCATTAACCAAACATGGGCTTCATTACATTTGAATTGAATTTTTGTTTTGCTATTAATGTATTCAGGTGATAAACACTCACCACCTTTTTCTTTTGCAATTGTTCTTAATTTTTCTAATCTTTCTTCGTTTTTTTTGTTTTTTACACATGCAGAGCACCATCCTCCCTGCCTGATAATTTGAAAATCGGCTTCCCATGTATGTCCTTTTTCACAAATCCATTTTAGTTTTTTAGATATTCCCCAAAATTCTTTGCTCAAACATTTACCTCCATGATAGGAAGCATATTTTTGCATATCTTCTATGGTGTAGTGCTTTGTCATATTTGCTTTATCATCTCCATCCCCCTTTCTTCCCCTTCCTCTATCGCCATTTCCACTGCCCGTTTTGCTAATTCCAATAAACTTTCTGATTCTTTTTTAAGGCGAAAACTTTCTTCTACTAATTCACTGATTTGTTGTTGAACACTTGTTTTAATAATAGGAACAGGAATATTTATAAATTCATCTTTATTTATTGCAGTTAAAATAGTTCCTGAACATGCCTGCTTTAAAATATTCTGCATTGACTCTGATTTGAAAAGGACCAAAAGAGTTTCTGAATTTATCTTTTTAGAATTAATTACATAAAAACCCGTAGAACATAAAGCATTGTTATATTCTTTTTGAACTAATGCACAACTTTCCAGTGAGCCTTCAATAGAAGAAACAATTACATCGCCAGTATTAACTCTCCGCCTTGCCCTTGATGGTAATTCATTTCCTAAAGCCGTTGTACAGCCTTTTATTTCACCTGTTTTGCCAATATCTGCCAGTTCAATATATTTATATTCTATTGTTTCATCAGGATTGAAATTAGCATCTTTAAGAATACATGCTGTTTTCAAAGGCTCATAACCATTTTTGTAAGATTGAATTAATTTTGAATAATCCTCATACTTCACCTGGTAATATTCCGCATCCAAACGCCCCGTTGTTATAAAGGAATCTTTAAAACTTTTTACATTTACTTTTTCTGTGCCTGGCTGAAAATTCTGCAAACCCACCGCTTCGAGTAAAAGGGTTTCGGCTTGGGAATATGTTTGTTTTGATTTTGTTTTCAGCTGATAAGAATTTGATATTATATTTTTGATGTTTTCCTGAAATCCATTTTTTAATATTGGTACTTCTAATTCTTCCAAAATTGTAAGATTTACATGACCTTGTAATCCTCCACTTGCAAATCTTATCATTTGACTGACACCATATTTTGAATTTAAAAAGCCAGTTAAGTAATAAGGATTAATAAACACTTCGTTAGCTTGGATAATAATAATGTCTGAGGAATTTATGGTTGCTTTTTCGAGGTAAATAGACGCTTTTCCAAATGAGCCACTTCGTGCAATTAAAATATCCTCAAAATTTATTTGTGATTTCTTTAATTTTTTATGAAATGGTTCAGTGATTCTAATTGAATCATTATCATTAATAAAAAACTCACTAATATTTTTTGTCTGAAGTAGTATAATTCCTTCATCCCTGTAATATGCTGTCATTGCACCTACGAAACCAACATCAATTTTAGTTGTAAGTTTGCTTAGCTTTCCTATTTCCTTTGATGCTAATTTATTATCTTGGATTAAATATTCCTTTTTAAAATATTCAGAATCCAATCTTGTAGAAATTGTATGATTAAGCATTCTTGAATAAAGTACTTCAGAAATTTCCAACCCTTCCAACAAAGCCTTGTATTTAGCCTCGTTGAAATTACATCCCCCTGTATCCCCCTTTTCTAAGGGGGACTTCAAAAAAAACTGAATTTCTCCTTTTTTGCAAATTCAGCAAAGGCTTCGGCAATGCCATCCTGCGTATAACCATCGTGGTTAAACAGGTCGTGCTTTACTATCAGGTGCCCGTGGTCGTCGAGTACAAATTCATCAAGGTCTTTTTGTGTAGCCACATATTGAACTTCCGGTTCGGTAAGTTCCATTTTACTTTGCTTGGGCAGAGGTTTTTCGGGCTTTACTTTAAACAGTTTTGGTAAATCTTTTTTCTGCAAATACACTTTATCGCCGCTGTTGTCCTTGCTTTGTTCCTGCATGGTGGCAAAGAAAATAGGATAATCTTCTTTTTGCTGGCACAAAGGACCAGCTTTAGGGTCGTTATTCCACTTTTGCACAAATAATACACTTGTTTTTGTTCCGGTATGCGGTTTAAATACATTGCCATGCAAGCCAACAACAGCAAGTATGCGGCAGCGTTCAGCAATAAAGTCACGTATTTTTTTATCGGATGAATTATTGAACCTTCCTTGTGGAAGTACTATGGCCATTCTTCCGCCGGGTTTTAAAAAATCGAGATTGCGTTCAATAAATAAAATATCCCTGCCAACCTTTTGCTGCCAGCCTTTATCAATCGAAAGAATTTTTTCTTCGTTCGCTTCCTTTACAACTTTTGTTTCGTATTTCTTTCCCAATTCGTATTTTGAAATTATCCTGCTTTCCTTTATATCGCCGGCAAATGGCGGGTTTGCCATCAAAATATCGAAATTAAAATCGCGGTTATTGTTTTTATCTTTTCGGTATTGCTTAAATTTTTTCCATCCTTCGGAATACACATCAAGCCATTCCTCGTCCTTTGTTTTTTCGTCCCATCGCTCCCAGTCCAGCGTGTTTAGGTGAAACACATTCGATTCGCCGTCGCCTGCAATTAAATTCAGCGTTCGCGCCACACGAACAGTTTTCTCGTCAAAGTCAATGGCGAAAACTTTTTCTTTTACAAAATCTTCGCAACGGGTAGGTTTTTTCTCAAGTGTAAACAAGTGACTTTTATCCAATCCTTCTTCTTTCAAAATTTGCTGCCATACATGAAAAATGGTATGCACGGGGAAACCGCAACTACCGGCGGCTGTATCAATCATGGTTTCGCTTTCTTTTGGATTGAGCATTTTTACACATAAATCAATCACGTAACGGGGTGTGAAATACTGTCCCTTTTCGCCTTTGCTGCTCTTGCCAATAAGGTATTCAAAAGCGTCATCTATCACATCAAGATTTGAATTGAATAATTTTACTCCTTCAAGCGAACCTATGCAAATGGATAAATGCGAAGCGGTAAGTTCAATTTTACTGTCGGGCGAAAAAACGCCGGTCCATTTCTTTTTGGCTTTATTAAATAATGTTTGGATTTTTTCTTTCAGTTCAGTTTCTGTATCCCCGTAATTCCTGAATTCGAGAAAACGTGCATTATTTCTGCCTGATTCTAATTCATCATAAAGCTTGGTAAAAATAAGTTTAAATAATTCTTCAAACACATCAACACCTGCATTGGCAAGTACTTCATCTTCCATTTCAAGGATTAAATCTTTAAGCGATTTTCGTTGCATTACCAATATATCATTATCAATCAGGTCTTGAATTTTCCAGCGGACGGCCAATATATCAGATAGCTTTTCGGTTGCCTTAGGAATACCAGGAATAGGTTCAAAATAATTCGGATCTTTTCTGTGGTAATATGAAATAGAATCTCCATTTGTCCACAACCCAATCGGAGCCCCGGTAGCATTGCAATATGATTTAAGTTGTTCTTTGCCGTCTTTGAGTTTTGGCTTTTTCAACTCAACCATTATAAAGGGCGAAGTAGTTTGTTGCTTATCGAAAATTACAATATCGGCGCGTTTTTTTTCACGTCCGAACGAAACGGCATATTCCAGTTCCATGCGGGTTACAGGATACCCGTAATCGTCAATAAGCAACTGAACAAACAACTGCCTGATGACTTCTTCCGGAGTGAGTTTTATTTCTTTATTCCGAACAAGGCATTTTACGTATGGTGCATGATTTCCTTTGCTATCGGTACGTTCATTGATGCGTTGTTCGAGTTTTTGCTGCTCCGGAATACTAAACTGTGTTAGTTTGTAATTAGAGTCACGAAGAATTTCGGCAAGTGTCATAAATTCATTTTTAATATATAGCAAATTTAAAATTATTTGGAATGAAAAATAATTATCATTAAATAAAATAATAAAGCATACATTCTTGCCTAATCATTTTATATATTAATGAATGGATAATAGATTATAGTAGTGCGTGGCCTGCATTATTTTCAACCTCTTTTAAAATGCGGCATAGCGGAAGGTATTTCAATGGATATTTCGACAAAGCCTTTGTATTCCTTATTTTCAAACCAGGGAGACTGGTGTATGAGCTTTTTAATGCCATTTTTTTCGATAGTATAGCTGTTGGTTTTGTCATTCTGAAGCATATTCAGAAGTCTGGTCTTTGAAGGTTCCGGGTGGCAATCAAGCACATTGTTCCCGATCAGTTTTTCACCTCCCTCTTTTTCGAAAGTTTTTTTTGATCTTTCGTTCATATAAACAATAATGCCTTCTTT
>JAZDMF010000261.1:0-3947 GCA_043801235.1 Bacteroidota bacterium
AAAACAAAGATCGTTCTTACTACAAACCAGATACCCTACGGTGCACGCCTGTATTTTAAAAACGGTCAGGAAGCGAAAAAAGACGACCTCATCTGTGACTGGGATCCTTTCAATGCCGTGATCCTTTCGGAACATTCAGGAAAAATTGATTTTGAGAATATCGTGGAGGGAATGACCTATCATGTGGAATCGGACGAACAGACCGGTTACCATGAAAAGGTAATCATTGAAAGCCGCGATAAAACCAAAAATCCCGCTATCAATATTCATGACTCAACAAAAGAAATTGTTAAAACATACGACCTGCCCGTGGGTGCGCACATTGTGGTTAACCATAACGATAAAATTAAAGCAGGCGATATTCTTGTGAAAATTCCAAGAAATGTGGGAAAAGCCGGCGATATCACCGGTGGTCTTCCGCGCGTTACGGAATTATTTGAAGCACGTAACCCGTCCGATCCTGCAATAGTTTCGGAAATAGACGGCGTGGTTTCGTTCTCAAAAAAGATCAAAAGAGGAAACCGTGAAGTTGTTATCACATCGAAAACCGGCGAAGAAAAACGCTACCTTGTGCCCTTGACAAAACAGATACTTGCCCAGGAAAACGATTATGTGAAAGCCGGAACGCCTTTATCCGACGGAGCTATCACGCCTTCCGACATACTTGCCATCAAAGGACCCACAAAGGTACAGGAATATCTTGTGAACGAAGTTCAGGAAGTTTACCGTCTGCAGGGCGTGAAGATAAACGACAAGCATTTTGAGGTGATTGTGCGCCAGATGATGCGCAAGGTTGAAATTGTTGACCCCGGCGATACCAAATTCCTTGAAGGTGAAATTGTGAACAAGACCGATTTCTTTGATGAAAACGACTGGATTTTCGGAAAAAAAATTGTGGCCTTACCCGGTGAATCGCCCAATCTGAAACCCGGACAAATTATTACTGCCCGTAAATTGCGCGATGAAAATTCATTACTCAAACGCAAGGACAAGCAGCTTGTGGAAGCACGCGATGCCATTCCCGCAACATCAAGCCAGATACTTCAGGGTATTACCAGGGCTTCGCTGCAAACCAAGAGCTGGATGTCGGCAGCTTCGTTCCAGGAAACAACAAAGGTTCTTACCGAAGCAGCCGTCAGCGCCAAGGATGATAATTTATTAGGACTGAAAGAAAATGTACTTGTTGGTCATCTGATACCTGCCGGAACCGGGCTTCGCGATTATGACAACCTGATTGTGGGTTCGATGGAAGAATACCAGAGCCTCATGGCATCGAAAGAAGCTGTGGCTGAATAAAAAATATTTACGAATTACGAATAACGATTTACAATTTGAGTTTAATTTATAAATGTATTGCATAATTCTGACTTCTGAATTCTGAAATCGTTCATGGATATTATAAATTTTAAACATACAAAAAATGGCAGACGAACAAAACATTCAAAACCAGATAAACATTGAATTGCCTGAGGATGTTGCCGAGGGTGTATATTCAAACCTGGCAATCATCACGCATTCCAATTCTGAATTTGTGATCGATTTCATAAAAATGCTACCGGGAATTGCCAAGGCAAAAGTGAAGTCGCGCATAATTCTTACACCGCAGCACGCAAAACGTCTGCTTACTGCCCTGAAAGAAAATATTGCCAAATATGAAGCTGCGCACGGAAACATTAAAGTTGGTGAAATGACAGCTTTCCCGATGAATTTCGGAGGGCCCACACCCCAGGCATAAAATGTTTATTGAATAAAAAAGGCCGCTCCTGATTATTATCTGTTGCGGCTTTTATAATGCCTTTAAACATTAATTCCCGAGATAAAACCCATTATCTCCGCACTATTAAAAAGTTCCTCCATTTTTTTCTTAAAAGCAACAGGAACTGCTTTTTTTGCATGTTTGGGAGGGTTCCAGAAACTTCCGCCCAGGTCCTGCGTGCCTTCAAGCATTTTTTGTCCGGTGAATTTGCCTGTTGCATCATACACCTGCAGAACAATTTTAAAATTACACCAAACCATCTGGTAGCAGTCTGTATGCCATGTGTCAAGATGCAATATAATGGACTTGCCTCCCGACTTTGACACTTGCAAAATGTAGTTTATTGAAAAACAAATACATGTATTTAAAAAAATATTTTGTGCCACTACATTTTTAGGTTGAGCCAATGATTTTCGGAGGAATTCGTAACCTAAGAGTTCGCAGGAGTTTGTTTCCATTTTCAGGAATATCGGTTCTGATCCAAATGGTTTTATTTTTCACTTGAACAGGAACGGCCATAACAGTCGCCATGTCCTCCATAGCTTGAACTGCGGTAAGTTCTCGTGGTTTTATGATGTTGTTTTCAATTGATTTTCGGTTTAGCATCTGATGGTTTTCCCTGAGCATTTTTGTTATATGCGCCTCACAATAATAAGCAAGAAAACAAAGAACAAAATGACCAATAATTCTGTCATCTGTCCAATGAAAAACCGGGCGGGTTCTTAAAGTTCCTTTGATTTCACCGAAGGCATCTTCTATTTTCCAGAGTTGTTTATAGTGCATAACAACTTCTTGCTTTTGCATGGTTTTTACATTAGTGATAATCCCGAAAAATCCATCTTTTCTGCTTTCCTGCTCAATGGCTTCTGTGTTGAGCTCGGGTAAAGAATTATTTTCGTTGAAGCGTACATATTTTTTGTAATTGGTATTGGTAATAAAGTCCTTTTCTTTGCGTTTTTTTACCATCAGCTTTTTTCTGATTTTATCAAGAATATCTTCCCTTGTTTTTTTGTCACGCTCAGCCCTGACTTTTGACCAGGTGATGATACAGCGATCCTCGCCCATTGTCGTTTCATAAACGGCCAGATTTTCATTGATCCATTCATACTGCTGAAGGTTATAAAAATCCTGCTGAATCAAATCGTTCATGGCTCCCATTCTTAATCCAACAATGAACTCTCCTTGTTGGCTGCGGATATATTCAAGATTGCCAAATGAAAAAAGCCCCCGGTCGGCAACAAAAATAAAACGCCGGACAGAAAATTTGTTTCGTATTTTATTTACAATTTCATTCAGTGTTTTTCCTTCGAACGTATTACCCGGATGCACTTCAAAGCTAAGTGGTATCCCATCGGTGTCTGTGAGCAACCCCAATACCACTTGTGTACAATCGCTCCGCATTTCTTTGCTATAACCAAATCTCCGGTAGCTGTCCAAATCCAATCGGGTACTCTCAAATCGGATCGTGGTCAAATCATATAAAACAACATCGATCTCAGAGGTAAACAAATCTTTTCCCTGATAAAATAATTGTTGTTCAATTTCTTCCTTATGCTCGGCCAGTATATCAAGCGTGCGATAAATTTGGTGAAGTGCAAGATCGGTATTAACCATTCCGGGAAACATCCTATCCAGAAGCTTGTCATAAAGTGCAAGTTTGGAGCATGGTTTAATAAAGCGTCCACAGAGTTGCGTAAAAACGGATGCTCCAAAATCAAATTCTAATTTTGGGTGAATCTTTCTGATTTTTCTAATCACTGAATCAATCCCCAGCGACTTCAACAAATCGTCCAAAACATACAAAGGACCATAAATAAAAGTGTTTTTTACATCAACAAATTTTGCAAGATTAAAAATACTTACATAATCAAGATGTTTGCTGATGGCTTCGGCGAGCTCTTCAAGCTTCCCGTCTTTTACATTTCCTAAACTTAACAATGTTCGTTGTTTTACCTTACCACCATCCCGATACGATTCCACCAAATGATAATAGGCCTCGCCTCGCTGATTTTTTGTAACACGTATATACATGAAATTGATTTTGCTTACCCTGCAAAATTACTTCACCCTTTAGTGCCGACAACGATTTATGAAAAATATTGTTCACTACATTTTTTGAAAATAAAAATATGTTTTCAATATTGACACGGGTTTCAGAGGTGGGTTTTGAAGACAAGTGTCAAAGTCGGGA
>JAZDMF010000262.1:0-13462 GCA_043801235.1 Bacteroidota bacterium
TCCATGGGGCATGAAATCGGCTACCATTATGAAGATTTTTCCCTGAGCTATGGAAATGCTGAAGAAGCCATACAGACTTTCCAGACACACTTGAATAAACTGAAAGAAATTGCAGAAGTAAAAACCATATGCATGCATGGCAGCCCTTTAAGTAAATTCAACAATCACGACCTCTGGAAAAAATACAGTTACAGGAATTTTGGAATAGCAGCCGATGTGTCGCTTGATTTCAAAAAGGATGAAATGTTATATCTGACAGATACCGGCCGCCGGTGGGACGGAAGTTCATACAGCATCCGCGATAAAACGTCTCCCGGAATATCTATACATTTGCACTCAACCAAAGACATCATACATTTCATTAACACAAAAGATGAACCGCCATCAATGATGATTAACACCCATCCGCAGCGCTGGAACAACAAACCCCTGCCATGGATACGGGAACTTCTTTTTCAGAATATAAAAAATGTGGCAAAAAAGCTGATCAATATATTTTACAGAAATAATAATTGAAGTGAAGGCATATACTGTACTGGATAATATTGATAAAATCGACAGGAAAGAGTGGGAAAGTTTCGTCCTTGATCATCCGAATGGAAGCATTTTCCAGACCCCCCTGATGTTTGACCTCTATTTAAAAATCCCAAACTATACGCCTGTTTTCATAGTATTAAAAAGAAATGATGAAATAGAAGCATTGATGATTTCCTTAATTATCAGGGAATACAAAAATATTTTAGGAAATTTCACGGCCAGATCCGTAATCCGCGGCGGCCCCTTGCTGAAAAACAACGATACTGAATTGCTTGAAGCGATGTTAAAAGAGTATGTTGTCCGGGTGGAGCGCTATGCTGTATATTCACAATTCAGGAATTTATGGAATTGGGATCAGGGCATGAAGGAAATTTTTATCAAACATGGATTCGGATATGAGGATCATCTGAACATTACCGTCAATCTGAATAAAAGCACTGAAGTTCTCTGGAAAGAAATTCATCCGAAAAGAAGAAATGAGATACGCAAAGCTGAAAAAAATGAAATCCAGGTAAAAAGTATTCATGATTATGAGAATTTCACTAACAGCTATAAAATTTTGAAAGACGTTTACAATAGAGCCGGCCTGCCTCTTCACTCTTTTGATTTTTTTAAATCAGCTTATGAATTATTTTTACCCAAGGATCGGTTTATTATTTTCGGGGCTTTTTTAAATAATTATTTAATCGGCACAATGTATGTGCTTTGTTATAAAAATACAATGTACGACTGGTACGCAGGAAGTTCAGCCGGTTTCTACAACAAATGCCCTAACGATATTCTTCCCTGGAAAGCTTTTATTTATGGCAATAAGAATAATTATCATGTATTTGATTTTGGAGGAGCAGGAAAACCAGGAATACCCTATGGAGTAAGAGACTATAAAATCAAATTCGGAGGTGAGCTGGTCAATTACGGACGTTTCATCAAAGTGCATAAAAAATCTCTTTACAGTTTTTCAGCAGGGGCCTTACGTATATGGAAAAAAATAAAAAGGAAATGAATATTCTTGTCGATATAAACCACCCTGCCCATGTCCATCTTTTCAGAAATTTCATCAGTGAAATGAGGGGGAAAGGTCATCAGGTTTTTATTACAGTCAAGGAAATTGCTTCTGCAAGGAAATTACTCGAATTATATAAACTTGATTATATCCCTCTTGGAAAAAAATCAGATTCACGCTTTGGAAAAATTTTCCGGCAACTCGCTTATAATTGGGAAGTCTTACGTTTTGTTAAAAAAAACAAAATCACTATCGGGATCGGTTCTTCCATAACCATTGCGCAGGTATCAGGAATTTCAGGAATGCATTCCGTAATTTTTGATGACGATGACGATGCGGTGGAACCGCTGATGGTAAAATACGGCCATAAATATGCTGACTGCATTGTGTCACCTGATGCCCTGGTGAATATGAACAACCCAAGGAATAACAATAAAACCGTTTACTATCCGGGAGGCCACGAACTGGCTTACCTGCACCCGGGTCGCTTTATTCCCGACCCCTCTGTTTTAACAGATTGTGGTCTTTCCGAAAACGAACGTTTTTTCATTTTGCGATTTAACGCTTTTAAAGCACACCATGATGCCGGGGCTCATGGCCTTTCCTTCGAAAATAAAAAAAAGCTTGTCACCTTAATTAACAAAACAGGCAAAGTATTTATCTCTTCAGAAGCTCTGCTTGAAAAAGAATTCGAACCGTACTGCTTATCCGTTTCTCCCGATAAGGTTCATTCATTACTGGCTTTTGCCACTATGTTTATAGGCGACAGCCAGACCATGACTTCCGAAGCAACAGTTCTTGGCACGCCTGCCATACGTTCAAATTCATTTGTCGGACGCATTTCATGTCTGGAAGAGGAAGAAAAAAAATATGGCCTGACATATGGCTTTAAGCCTGATGATACTGACCGCATGTTTCAAAAAATTTCTGAACTTCTGTCGCTTCCTTCCCTGAAGCAGGACTGGATGAATAAAAGATATGAAATGCTTAAAGATAAAATTGATGTTACATCATTCATGGTCTGGTTTGTTGAAAATTATCCGGAAAGTTTTAAAACATTGAAATCACGACCAGGTTGTTTTAACCTGAATTATTCACAAAATATTGAATAATGAACGCCGAACAGGGAATATCGAATGTTGAAGGTAAATAAAAAAATTATTTCATTATTCATCATTCCTTGTTCGTTATTCGATATTTATTGGATTTTTCAAAATTTATGAATTAATCAAGTTAAGAATTTTCAGACTTAGTATCTTCTTCCTGCGGAATTCTTAATATTTGGCAGGGATAATCTATATAATTGAGCTTTTAAAATTTAGTACATTTGTTTGCTGATAAACCAAAAAATCCTTATTTCATCATATGTCCTTTTCAAAAGTAAAAATTATCCAACTTCCCAAAATTCCTGATGCCAGGGGCAATCTTACTTTTATTGAGGAGTTGAATCATATCCCTTTCGAAATAAAAAGATGTTACTGGATTTATGACGTACCGGGCGGTGAAATGCGTGGCGGGCACGCCTATAAAAAGCTAAATGAATTTATTGTTGCACTTTCAGGCAGTTTTGACGTAATACTGAATGACGGCAAAGAGAGAAAATGTTATTCATTAAACCGGTCCTACTTCGGATTATTCGTTCCCGAAATGATCTGGCGTTCCCTTGAGAACTTTTCAACCAATTCTCTTTGCTTAATAATGGCTTCGGGCAAATATGATGAATCGGATTACATCAGGAACTTTGATGAATTTTAAAAAAATACCGGAACAAAATGCATAAGTCATCTATTCAAGATTGCATTTTAGTTGAACTCCCGAAATTAAAAAACCGGGCGGGAAATATCACGCCTGTTCATGAAAACTCCGAAATACCCTTCTCAGTAAAACGCGTTTTTTATATCTATGACATACCCGGGGGCGAATCAAGAGGGGCGCATGCACATAAGGAATGCTGCCAGTTTATCATTGCTGCCGGCGGAAGTTTTGAAGTGGAAATGGCCGACGGGAAAGAAAAGAAAACAATCTTCCTGAACAGACCTTATGTGGGATTGTATATTCCGCCCGGAATATGGGCACATGAATTCAATTTTTCTTCAGGTGCTGTCTGCCTGGTATTGACATCCCATAAATTTAATGAAAGTGATTATATCCGTGATTATTCTCTTTATCTTAAGATAAAATATGGTGACCATTCATAAAACAGCCGATGTTCAATCAGAAAATATTGGTGACAGCACTGTAATCTGGCAGTTTTGCATTGTACTGCCAAAGGCAGTGATCGGAAGCAATTGCAATATCAACTGCAATGTTTTTATTGAAAACGATGTTTTTATCGGGAATAATGTCACTATAAAACCCGGGGTACAGGTTTGGGATGGCATAAGAATACATGATAATGTTTTCGTGGGGCCGAATGTTACTTTCACCAATGATATTGTCGCACGTTCAAAAGTTCATCCTGAGAAATTCGTCCGGACTGATATTGAAGAAGGAGCATCTGTTGGGGCAAACAGTACTATTGTTTCCGGATGTAATATCGGCCGGTATGCTTTTATTGGCGCAGGCAGTGTAATTACCTGCCCGGTCCCGCCTTTTACTCTCTGGTTCGGTAACCCTGCCCGGCATAAAGGTTATATAACACGCGATGCTGTTATCATTGATTTGAACCTGAGAGATAAAAAAGGCAACAAGTATCGCATTGAAAATTTTGAACCGGTTTTACTATGATTAAATTCTGCGATGTAAAAAAGCTGAACCAGCATTGTGAAAAGGAAATCAGGGATGCCGTTGGCCGCGTCATCGATTCTGGCTGGTACGTATTGGGGCGTGAGGTTCGCAGTTTCGAGGAAGAATTTGCAAGCTATTGCGGAGTGAAGCACTGCATTGGTACCGCCAACGGTCTTGATGCGTTAAAAATTATTTTGCGTGCATACATTGAACTTGGAAAACTAAATGAAGGCGATGAAGTTATTGTTCCTGCCAACACATATATAGCCACAATTCTTGCCATTACCGAAAACCGGTTAAAACCATTATTTGTCGAGCCCGACATCAATACTTATAATATCAATGCTGATTTGACCGAACATGTCATAAGCAAAAAAACCAAAGCTTTGCTTATCGTTCACCTTTACGGTCAGTGTGCATACAATGAAAAAATCGATAAAATAAGAAAGGAACACAAACTGCTGGTGATAGAAGATTCGGCACAGGCGCATGGTGCGGAATACTGCGGCCATAAAGTGGGTTCACTTGGCGATGCCGGCGGGTTTAGTTTTTATCCCTCAAAAAATCTTGGCGCGTTGGGAGATGCAGGTGCTATTACAACAAATAATAATGAGATTGCTGATGTTGCGAGAGCTCTTTCCAATTATGGATCGTTAAGAAAATACGAGAATGAATTTAAAGGGTATAATTCCCGCCTCGACGAAATGCAGGCCGCCGTTCTGCGGGTAAAACTCAGGTATCTCGACAAAGTAAATGCCGCCAGGAAAGAAATTTCAAAAATTTTTCGCAGCGGAATCACCAATCCTAAAATCATCCTCCCAAAAGCCTGTAATGAAGAAGGTCATGTCTGGCACCTGTTCGTTGTACGTACTGAAAACAGACCGGCATTCCAAAAGCACATGAGGGATAACGGAATTGAAACCCTGATCCATTACCCTATTCCTCCGCATAAGCAAAAAGCTTACAGCGAATACTCTCATCTCACTTTTCCAATTACCGAGGCTATTCACAAGGAGGCAGTAAGCATACCGCTGTTTCCTCTCGGGAATGATGAAGTGAAAAAAATAATTGAAGTCATAAATATATACTGATATGGGAACTTGTAAAGTCTGCTTTGAGCCGACTCATGAATTTAATATCTGCACATCGCCCGTATCCGGTTACCGCTGCGACACATTGAGCGAAAGCCTTAGCCAGCCGTGGTTTCCTCTTCTTCTTGAATTCTGCAATAATTGCCAGATGGTATTTTACCGTTATATTGAAGAAGCTTCATCTTATCTTGCCAGGCTCTATATAGAACATTTATCCACTTATCATCTCGCACCAACACTTGATACATATCTTATAAATTTTACAGAAAATATTATTTCTCAATTCAATATCAGAAAAGGAAGCAATGTATTAGAAATTGGCTGTAACGACGGTCGGCTGCTTGACGCGATAAGGAAAAAATCAGGATGCAATGTATATGGCATTGAACCTTCAGGGCAATTTCACCGGCAATGGGAACAATTACAAATAAAAGTACTTAACGATTATTTCTGTGAAAAAATAATCCACCGGCTAAAAGATGTAGAATATGACCTGGTTTATTTCCGGCATGTGCTTGAACATGTTCCAGACCCTGTTTCATTTATCGAAAATTTATCCGAAATTGCAAGCGGTAATACAATTATTGTCATTGAAGTTCCCTATTTCAAAACGGTTCTGGATAAAAAAAGAATTGACAATACCGGATATTCCCACCTGAATTATTTCACATTAACTTCAATAAATAACATCATCAGAAATTCAGGTTTCGGGATCTTTGATTTTACGCTGGCTGATACCGACGGTGGCTCTGTTGTGGTTTATATCAGGAAAAACCATGAAACTCCGGCCCATTTCCCTGACAGTATTTCCTTAACCGGGATAAAAAATTTTATTGCCCATATTGACGAAGTACGCATGAACGCTTCCATGGTTTTAAGCCCCTGCCTGAAAAATGAAGTTATCGGATATGGTGCCGGCGCAAAAGGTCAGCACCTGATCCACCTGCTTAACCTTGATAAGTTTATTTCCGTGGTTGCTGATGACACACCATACTTAAATGATAAATATATTCCCGGAAACGGGTTGAAAATTTTGAATCCTGCAAACATCGACTGGGGAAAAATTAAATGTGTGGTTAACCTGGTGCCCACATATCCTGATGTAATTAAATCGAAATTACCACCCGGAATAAAATTCATTGATTTTATTAATTAAAGAAAATTGAAATGGCAAAGTTAACAGCGATCATTCCCTGTTTTAATAATGAAGCAAGCCTGCCTATTCTCTCAGACCAGCTTGCAGAATGCGAAAAGCAATACCTGGCCGGCAACCCAATTGATGAATTCGAATATATTTTTATCGACGACGGATCAAAAGATAACACATTCAATCTTTTGTTAAGCATTAAAAAGCGATTTCCCGAAAAAGTAAAAATTGTCAAGCTTTCAGGCAATTTCGGTTCGCTTAATGCGTTACTGGCAGGATTTCATAATGGTACCGGTGATTGTTATGTTACTATTTCTGCTGATTTGCAGGAACCCACAAATTTGATTTTCCAGATGTATGATTACTGGAAAAAGGGAATAAAGGTTGTTATTGCCCAGAGGGCTTCAAGAGAAGACCCCTTCCTTACCAGGATTTTCTCTAAATTATACCACTCCATGATAAGGCGGTTTGCCCTTCCTAATGCTCCTTCAGGTGGTTTCGACATGATACTTGTCGATAAAAAAATTCAGGAAGAACTGATCAGGCTCAATGAAAGCAATACAAACATTCTTTATTTAATTTTGCTTCTTAAATATCCTTACCTGACGATCTCCTACAACAGGAAAAAAAGGATGCATGGAAAATCATCATGGACTCCCATGAAAAAGATAAAACTTTTCGTTGACTCTTTTGTAGCCTTTTCATTTTTTCCGATACGGCTGATCAGCATTACCGGGTTGTTGCTCGGATTGATTTCTTTTTTATACGGAATTTTTGTAATCTATGCAAAAATCAGCGGGCTTATACCATTGCAAGGCTGGTCGGCGCTGATGGTTGTTTTACTTTTCGTATCATCCTTTCAAATGATTGCCCTGGGCATTATTGGTGAATACGTGTGGCGTGCGCTTGACGCATCCAGAAAACGCCCGAATTTCATCATCGAAAAAACCATCTGAATTCATTCTATGCCAAAAATATCAGAGATATTTATTGAAAAATGGTTCAAAGCCGCATGTATAGTTAATGTACTGCTTTGCATTATATTTATTTTTTTGTTTAGTCCTGTAACATCTGAAGGAAAAGGCGACCAGGGAACATATATGACCATGGCAAGCCAGATTTTCAGCAAGGATGGCCTGTCTGTGTGCTTCAGCCACAGGTCGCCATTGTATCCCATGCTGCTGGGAGTATTCAGTTTGGTGTTTGGATCGGCATATTACATAAAAACCGCAATTATTTTTCAATACTTCCTTGTATTTTTAACTTCACTGGTCATTTACCGGCTTTTCGAAATGCCTGGCACAGGAAAACGGAATTCTTTTTTTGTTTCCCTTCTGTTCGTCCTGAATTTTTCAACCATTTTCTATGCTTACAACATCCTTTCCGAAATACTTACTGTCTGCCTTTTTTTCTTGTCATTTTATCTGCTGATGCTTTTTAGCAGGCATGAGAAAAGCAAATACCTTCTTATGAGCGGGGCGTTATCGGGTTTTTTAATCCTGGCCCGTTTTAACATGCTGCCACTTCCCTTCTTCTTCGGCTTAATTATCATGTTGTTTTTTTTGCAGAAATATCATTTTATCCTGAATTTCAAAATACTTTTCAGGTGGCTGATAGTATTTTTTGCCCCGATAATTATTATTCTGAACCTGTGGTGCGCTTATAATTTTTTTAATCACGGGAAATACTTTCTCTTTCCGGCAAGCCACATGGGAAACCGTTATACAGTAACGGCTCTGATAAAAAACGATCAGCATGTTACTGAAGAATACAAGGATGTTCATAAAATCTTTCTCAATGTCAAAGAGAAATATCTTGCCGAAAAAGAAAAATCATTCGGCACAAAAAAAAGTTCGCTGCTGAATTACATGGGAAAAGATTTTTACCTTCATTTTGCTGAACTGACTTCGGGTTACCAGGTTTATCTTATGGCAAAAGATGAACTGCACAATTATTATCAGATTGACACAGCGCAGGCCGGATATGATGATTTGCTAAGCCGGAAGCTAGGCCCCTATTATGACCAGGTTATAAAACAAAACAAATCCATGCTTTGGGAACTCCGCCTTTTCTCATTAATAAATTCATTTAAATACAGTTATTCCGGCGAGGGAGATTTTTCAAAAAATTTAGGAAAACTGCCGTCAACCGTGGTTTTTGCTTATAAGTTTATATTCGAGACAGCAATAATTTTATTTGTTCTGCTGGCAATAATTTATATATATATTGCCTTTAAAAAACACTTGCTGATTAAAAATTTTATTGCACTTTCTGTTCTTATAATCATTTTCTATTTTCCTGTTATTAATGTTCTGGCCGTAACCTACTCTGATGCAAACAGGTTTAAATTTCCTTCAGAACCACTTATTCTCGGTATGATATTTTATATGTTTACATTTATAAAGCATTACCGGAAACAAAAAAAATTAAAAAAGGAAACGCCGAAAACATGAGGTTCTTACTTATCAGATTTCATCATCAATTAACCGATGATAAATTGCGCCAGCCTGTTCATCAAGAATCAATTGCCGCTTTATTATAAATTATTAACTTTGTCCGCTAAAGTTAAATGAATGGATATGGATGATAAGAAACCTGAGACCATTGTGATTTCTGATGACTCAATTCAAAAATCAATTGACATAAAAGTTGAGTTCTTACGCATAATATCCTATTGGAAGTTATTTCTTATCTGTATTGTCATTGCTCTTGCAGCTACATTTCTCTATAACCGCTATACCAAGCCCGTTTACAAAGCAAATTGCAGGATATTGATCAAAGATGATTCAAAATCCAAAGTGTCGGAATCTCCTTCCATCATTTCCGAACTGGATATATTTAATACACAAAAAAACCTTATTAATGAAATAGGAATTCTCAAATCCAAAAAGCTTGCAAGAAAAACAGTCCTGGATTTAAATTTATATATTACTTATTATGTCAAAAGCAAGCAGCTTGGACGAATCATTGAAATTTATGAGGATTGTCCTTTTCTTGTAAAAATCGACACCCTGCATCCCCAAATCCTGAATGTTCCTGTTGATATCACCCCCCTTTCTAATTCTAAATATATTTTACAAATTGACAAACAACCTGAAACAGTATCCTGCGATTTTACAAAAAAAACAGATAACTGGATCCCTGTTGAAATGGATATGAATTATATTGACACCCTCCAGTTATATGATACCTTTTGCAATAAAGATTTTTCCTTCAGGCTGCTGCCAAATGAAAAAACAACTGCTGCTTTCGAAGTTGACAGAAGCTACAGCTTCGAGATATCAAACCCGCTTACTGTCGGAAAAGCCTATGCCGATGCTCTTCAGGTAGCAGCAATTGAAAAAGATGCATCTATCCTTGAGGTTTCCATTAACTCAAACAAATATCATAAAGCCATTGAATATTTAAACAAGCTATGTGAAAATTACATTGATCTCGATCTTGAATTAAAAAACAATACTGCAACCAAAACCATAGAATTCATCAATGACCAGATGATTGAAATCACTGACTCATTAAGCAATGTTGAGGACATACTTGAGAACTTCCGGACCAATAACAAAGTTATTGATCTTACAGAAGAATCAACATTAGTATTTAAAAAACTCGAGGAACAGGATAAGGAAAAATCATTGGCAAATATTGAATACAAGTATTATGAGTACCTGACAGAATTCATAACTGCCAACAATGATTTTACAGATGTTGTTGTTCCTTCTTCCATAGGACTGACTAACGTGACAATGAATTCGCTGATCAGTAATCTCATAACCCTGTCGCAGGAAAAAATAAAGCTCGAGATCGGTTTAACCGAAAACAGTCCTGTTACCATTGCATTGGAAAAGAATATTTCCGCCACTAAAAAATCCCTTCTCGAAAATGTGGAAAGCTCGCTCAGCCTTATTAAAATAAAACAGAAAAACATTAACCAGCAGATTTCTGAAACGGAAGCCGCTATTTATAAACTGCCCGGGAAAGAAAGGGAACTTCTGTCAATCCAGCGCAAATTTAATGTCAACGATGAAATCTATAACTTCCTGTTGCAGAAAAAAGCGGAAGCCTCCATTTCAAAAGCATCAAGTATTTCCGACAACCAGATGGTTGATACAGCTGAACTGGTAGAATGCATTCATCCGAAAAAAATGCTTAACTACATCATTGCATTTTTTATTTCTGTTTTCCTTCCGTTTATTTATCTGATATTAAAAGATTACTTCAACGATAAAATCCGGGACAAGAATGATGTAGAAGCAAATTCCGGCCTTCCTTTCCTGGGAACCCTGGCACATTCGAAGTACGATTCCCAGCTGATTGTGGCCAATTACCCCAAATCGATGGTTTCCGAAACCCTCAGGGCAATAAAGGCAAACATTGACTTTATTGCAACTAAAAATAATTCGAATGTTATCGTAATTACAAGCACTGTGAGCGGCGAAGGAAAAACTTTTTGTTCAATGAACCTGGCCAGCGCTTATGCCATATCCGACAAAAAAACACTTTTGATCGGCGCCGACCTCAGAAAACCAAAGATTTATTCCGAATTCGACCTTAAAAATGAAAAGGGCCTTACAGATTACCTGATAGGAAAAACATCGCTTGATACTATTATTCAGGCAACACAGTTTGAAAACCTGTTTATTATGATTGCCGGTACGGTACCCCCGAATCCCGCCGAGCTTTTGAGCAGTAAACATTTTACCGATCTGTTAAATTCACTTAAAGAAAAATTCGACTATATCATAATTGACACGCCGCCCATAGGATTGGTTACTGATGCTATTTTCCTCATGAAACAGGCGGATGCGACCATTTATATTTTAAAACATAATATTACACGCCGGAGGGTGCTTCAAGAGCTTGACGAAATTATTAAAAACACAGGCATTAAAAACATTGCCCTTATTCTGAACGATCTGGACTTTAAAAAAAGCAAATACGGTCCGGCATATTCCTATGGATATGGTTACGGATATGGTTACGCTTCAAAAAACGGAAACAATTACTACGAAGATTAAATGTTTTTTTTAAACTTTAATCTTTTAGGGCGTGTCATGAAATAACCTTTCTATTTTGACTTGTTCTTTTGTCATTTTTCTACGTTGCAAATTTTGCAAAGAGACGCAAGCTATTAGCTGCAATTTGCGCCTTGATAAATAACAAAATTACTTCGTCAATTCTGTAAACTTTATTTCTTGACAAGCCCTTAGCTTTCCGGTTTCATCTATTTTTTAAATGGTCATTAATTGTCATTAGGTCATTTATCGTTCATAAGTTAATGACCATGAATGACAAATAATGACTGTTTTGTGTAGCAAACCTGTCTGCCGACAGGCAGGTAAACTCAAATTATTGCAGTTTGCAGTATACATTATTGGTATTTGCTTAAATACATCTTTATGGGTAAATAATATTTTGATGTGCTGTGCGAAAAATACAGAAGCAATTGATGCTTTAAAGTAACCCTGAAGGGTGGGGTGTTAAATCTGTATACTATTTAAAAAATAATTACCCCCCAGTTTTTATTAAAATCCTTTTCCTTTTAGACAAATTTGTTTCTCCGATATTTTCTTTAGACCATTTACTAAGGTCAGCAATTTTTGTTGATTCTAAACCTGCTTTTAGTTCTTCTGCGTTCAATGAATTTGTAAAGGTACCTAAACATAATGATAAATTGGTTATTCCCACCATTGGATTCTGATTCAGGTAATTTTTATATTTTCCAAATGATGACTCAATGATATCTGATGTGCATAATATTTTTTCAACATTGGGTAATTGCTCTGTTGTTTCTTTTAAATACTTCGTCATTCCTTCGTAGAAGTATTGAAGTCGTTCATTATTCGTGTTTAATTCCAGAAGAATTTCATTCGTTTCTTTGACTGTTTCATTTGACAACCCCTTTGTTTTTAAAATAGTTTTGATTTGAGTTACGGCGTAATTAATAGAATTCAATTCTGTGATAAAATTTTTATATTTCTTTACCCATTGTAATTTTTGATATTCTTTACTTGATTTGTCAAATGAGCCTATACAATTTAATGCTTTCATTCCCCAATCTGATAAAACATCCATATTCATAAACCTTGAATTCATTCTTTGTTTTGTTGGTATGATGTGGGATATATCACTGCAAACAAATTTGAATCGCATTAGTGACATTTCCTTTGTATACTTTTTAAAAGTTGCATTCTTTTCATACATTTCTTTTAAGAACCATGCTATCTTATGAGTGATATCATAAACATGAACCTTGGTCATTAATCTTATGCTTTTACAAATTGCATTTCCACCATCGGCAACTATATATTTTATGTTTCCACATAAGTTAAGAATCTTCTCAAGTTCTTTTTTTATAATTTCGGCAGTCCATTGGCTGCCACTTTTTATGAAAAATGTCGTTAAGTCCGTATATTGTAATGCACGATCAAATTTTATTCGGCTTTCCTTTACTCCATAGATTACAAGCAATCTCTCATGACCAATGGCAATGCTTTCATCTATTATCAAAATCCAATCTTCCGCTTTCTCTATAGGCTTCACAACTGAAAAAAGTCCGACTTTTTTTACCCATACTAATATAGTTCCATAACAGGGTTGACCCAGTTCTATTTCTAAATAAACATTTAATATTACAATCAGTTTGGCTAGTGATCTGAAACTGGCAGAGCTTTGTACTTTGGCCGAAACGAAAAATTGTATGAGACATAATGGATATTTATAATTCTTGGGCCTGATAGGATTTTTTATCTTGACACTATTCTCTCTATCTTTTTTTTTATCGACACCAATTCCTTTTTATATTTTTCACAATCTTTACGCTCTGCCAGATACTTATTCTTCCACTTGTCCCGACTTGTTATCAATTCTTTGATCCTTTTACCTAAACTTTTGATAATGGCTGCTTTTGCTGCTGCTTTTGCTTTCCAGAATTGAGCATTGTAATTAGTTTCCATAGTT
>JAZDMF010000266.1:0-12477 GCA_043801235.1 Bacteroidota bacterium
TTATATTTTAAAAAACATGAACGATTGTGCTAATTTGATTTCTGCGTAACATCAGTACTTAATTTGTTAATGAACGTGTTAACTAAAAAAATACTATTTGATTGAATATTTTTTCTAATTTTACCGAATAAACATTTACCATTCATTATAACAAAACAAAGAAGAGAAAAGATGAAAAAGATCCATTTGTTTTTTGCCTTTATCATTGTGTTAGCCATGTCAACTGCTGGGTTTTCCCAAATAGCTGGTACTGCACATGATTTTTCAGGTTCATCATGGAATACCAATGGTGAAATTTGTTTACCATGTCATACCCCGCATAATTCCCTGGGATGGACCAATGGCCCATTATGGAACCATCAATTATCAGGTGTTGCATATTATAGCGTTTACCCAAGCGGCGGAACCATGCAAAGTACTCCGGGACAGCCCGACGGAAGTTCAAAATTATGCCTGAGTTGCCATGACGGCACAGTTGCCCTTGAAAACTATAGCGGAACAACTACCGGTACGTACCATATCAGCCTTACAAACAACGTGGGTGTAAATCTTAGCAACGATCATCCCATTTCTATGACATATGATGCAGCTTTGTCGGTTGCCGACGGTGGCTTATTTGATCCTTCCACTTCCAGTTCCGGATTAGGCAGCACAATTGATGCTGACATGCTGAGCGCAGGTAAGGTACAATGCTCCTCCTGCCATGATGTTCATGGTACCCCATATATTAGTTTATTAGTGAAAGACAATGCTGGTAGTGCATTATGCCTGACTTGTCACAATACCTAATACAAATTTATTATTACATATAAGGGCGTGAAACCGCCCTTTTTTTTCAATCAATTCTATGAATAATAAAACAGTATTTCCAGGAGTCATTTTATTTTTATTATCTGTTTTTCTCTTCAGTTCCTGCTGGAATAAAATTACAAAAGAAGACGGGACTGCCAGTATTATTATTTTCCCCCCTCCTCCTGATACCACGCGTATTCAGTTCCTGACAAAAATATCAAATTCAGCTGACGTTACAGGTACCCGTACTGCTTTTGCCAAACTTGTTTTCGGGAATGCAGATGAAGCCCTGACATTTTCAAAACCGTACGGAGTAGCCATGCATAAAGGGAAATTGTATGTTTGCGACAATCCTATTCATGGCCTTGAAATAATAGACTTCGAAAATAATTCTTTCGATTATTTCATTCCGACGGGGAAAGGACAATTACAGATGCCACTGAACTGCGACGTGGATGATAACGGGTATATATATGTTGCCGATGCTTTGCGGATGCAGATAATTGTTTTTGATGAAAAGGGGGATTACATCACATGCTTTGGCGAAAAAGAAAATTTTAAACCCACAGACGTTTATGTGAAGGATAATAAAATTTGGGTCGTGAACCTTGCCGGTCATAAAATAAATGTTTACTCCAAAGATTCCACGGATAAACTTCTTTTTTCATTCCCTGATTCCAAAGATGGCAAAGAAGAATATCTGTATTCGCCTACGAATATATGCGTTACAGACGATAAGGTGTATGTGACTGACGTAGGAGCCTGCAAAATAAAAACCTATTCACATAAGGGTATTTATCTGAATTCTGTAGGCTCAACGGGCAAAGGGCTTGGCCAGTTCGTCAGGCCAAAAGGTATCGCTGTTGACAGGGATTCGAACCTTTATGTGGTAGATGCAAGCTTTGAAAATGTTCAGATTTTTAACAGTAAAGGACAATTATTAATGTTTTTCGGGGGTGCTTACACCGGCTCTGGATATATGTGTCTGCCGTCAAAAGTTATCATTGATTATGATAACATAAGTTATTTTCAGCAATACGTTGACCCAAGCTTCACATTGAAATATTTAATCATTGTCGTTAACCAATATGGCCCTGATAAAATCAATATCTACGGTTATGTTGAGCCGGCAAAAGCGGGATTGACACCTGAAAACAATAATGGCAATAAATAACTTCTAAGATTTTTTTTAATAAATGAAACGTTTCTTCTTCGGGTATAAAAAACACCATACTGTTCTTCTGATATTTTTAATCTCAGTTTTTTCAGCCTGTACTACAGAGAAATGGCACAGAACAATGACGTTTTTCTTCGACGGGGTTCCTGATACGACTGTCCATGAAGTGGCAAATGTAAAGGATTCTTTTCGCATAAAAGATACTGTTACAAATAGAACTCTTGCCTTGGCAGCATACAGGTCGGAAAATAACATTCACACTCCTTATAAGGAAAGGTCGTGTAACATTTGCCATGATTCAACTGCAAGAGAAAAATTCACGAAGGAATTGCCGGACCTCTGTTACAACTGTCATGATAATTTAAGCACGAAATTCAAATACCTGCACAGCCCTGTGGCTTCAGGTGCCTGCACCGATTGTCACAACCCGCATAAGTCAAAATCAAAGAAACTGCTTCTCCGCGAAGGCCAGGATATGTGTTTCCATTGCCATGATAAGAAAGAAACGATGAAAAATGAGGTTCACAAAAATATCGGAGAAACAAATTGCACAGAATGCCATAATCCGCATGGAGGGGATGACAGGTTTATATTTAATTAAGGAGCCGTAAACGATGAAACTCCTTTGAAAAACATGAGAAGTAATATTTAACAAAAAAACTCAGGCTTCAAATTATTACAGTTCGTTATTGTTACAGAAAATGCAGAAAAACAGGGTCGCTTTCATATTAGTATTTTTGTTGATAACAGCATTGCCTCATTATCTTCTCAGCTCAAATATAAATACAGCTGTGAAATTCCCTGCCTCTAAAAATTCATCTGTAACAGTATTTGAAAATCTTCCTGAGTCATTTTTCAGTTTCATGGATGCAGGGATTTATGCAGGGCTTGCAGGCAAGTTTTTTCGTGTCGCACCAGTAAAATATCCGGACGCCAATGATTCGATGGAGGTTCCGAATGACACCCTCAAAAAAAAGAAGGGAACGAAACATAACAATAATGTTGTCTCTGCTAATAAATATATAAGAAAGAAAATTCCGGTTAATTCACCTTTTTCAAATTCTAAAAAAAATGAATTTGTTTTCTGGAAGTTGTTATCCATTTCTGGCGAAGTGAAGGCAAAAGGGCTTTACCGCGAACAGCAACGCCTGACAAATGATATTTACGATACGCTGCAGGAAACATACATTACGGGCGGTGTTCTTTTAAATACATCCAGCTATTTTATTGACCCGGATTTTTTAACTTTTGATGTTGATGCCGGGTATAATCCGGAATCCAATAAGGAAAAGCACATTGTTGTACCTGACCGTTCTGAAACAAATTCCTTGAAAAAACTTGGATTGTCTGCTAATTTCTTCCGAAATAAAAAGGTGAACCTAATTGTTTTCTCAAATTTTGATGAAAACTACCAGAACCGTGAAAACCTTACAAACATCAAATCCAAAACCAACCAATGGGGCGCTAACTTAAACGTCAGCAATAAAATTCTGCCCGTGACTGCAAATTTTTCCAGGAGAGAATGGAAGCAGACAGAAACAGAAACCGGCAGGGAATTCAAGCTGGATGAAATGATCTTCCGGACAGGTATTGTTAAATCATTTTCCACCTTCGACAAAAACACATTTGAATATTCCCATAATGAATACAGGTTCATCAATGAAAATGATTTTCTTTCTTACAACAGAATTGATGAACTGAACCTGAACGACAAGATTTACCTTGATGCCGGAAAGAAACAATATTTCAATTCCATCATGTCCTATTACAGCCATAATGGAAAAATTGATTTTACCAGATTCCAGGCTTTTGAAACACTTAGCTTAAAATTACGCAAGAACCTTGTCCTTACAAACAATTATAATCTTTTTAACACCCAATTTGAAACATCCTCCATAAGGCAGAACAGCGCTGCCAGTTCATTAGAACACAAACTTTTTGAAAGCCTGAACTCAAAGATCTTTATTGAATATAACAACATAAAGCAAACTTTCTTCAAAGAAAATAAATTTAAAAGCGGGGTTGAATTCAAATACAATAAAATTATCCCTATCGGAAAACTATGTCTTTATTACAAGTATTACAGGTATCACCAGAACATGGACAGCGATCCTGTCACGCTTCAGATAAATGATGAAGAAGTATTTCTTGCAGACAATCAGTTAGTGTTGCTTTCCAGGCCATATATTGATATTAACACCGTTGTTGTAAAAGATATCACCAACACGATCATCTACCAGATCAACCTTGACTATATACTTGTTCCACACAATAATTTTATTGAAATAAGGCGTATTCCCGGAGGACTGATTCCTAATAACTCTACTGTTTACGTTGATTATTCCGCCACACAGCCCGGAGATTATAAATATGACGCAAACGGCCATTACTTCTCGGCCAACCTTTCATTGTTTAAAGATAAGCTGGATATTTATTACCGAATGTCAAGCCTGGATTATACAAATCTTTTTTTTACAGATTTTCTTACATTGAATTACTTCAATCAGAATATCGTCGGAAGCAAACTGGATTTCGGGTTCATTAATTTCGGCGCAGAATACGATTCCTATAAAAGCACCATCATACCCTACACAATGATGCGGTATTTCATCAATGTCCAGAAAAATTTTAACGAAAAGATACTTTTCGCCTTGAGCGGAAACAAGCAGAATTATCACCTGACCGATGAAAATATTGATCAGGAGTTTTCCGATATTACAGGGATGTTTGCCTATTCAATCTTTCCGCAGACTAAATTAAACATAGACGTTACTTACAGAAAACAGAAAGGAGCGGGCATCGACCTTGATATGTACACAGCAAAGAGCGAAATAACCACAAGGTTCCGGCAGCTCTATTTTAACCTTGGCGCTGAACTATACAAGCGCAATTATGTTGACGAAAAAATAAAATTCAGAGGTCTGTATTTTCAAATTTCCAGAAAATTCTGATTTGATATGAAAAAGCTATTTTCATCTTCACTGAAATTCAATGTGTGCCCCGATGCCAAAATGTGAAAAACAGGAATGACAGGATATCTTTCTTATATTGAATCCTTATAAATAACAAAAAATATTAAAATTAATATCCCTATTATCAGCATTTTAATAAATTGTTAGTTTTTTTTCCTATATATGCTATTGCATTAATATTTTTTTTTATATCTTTATGCCCTGATTGAATAATACAACTTCATTTTAATGAAAAATAGTATATGGATTTTTTTTTATTGGGAATTTAAAAACACATTAATGGAATAAAAAAATAATTTGCCGGATTTTTTTCTACTATTTTCCTATTAATGCTATAGTACAGGTATTTTTTATAAATTAAAGTTGATTTAAAAAGTATAATTTAAGGAAAAGGAGTTCATAAAAGATTTTTTTACTAAAAAATAATTAATAGAAAAAGTGTCACAGGAATTGTTATAATATTCACAATAAACCAACTGCAAAACATATTAATTAATGTAAATGATAAACACAAAAAACAAAATAACAATATAATTAAAACAGATAAACATGAGGAAAACAATTCTAATCTTTGCCTGTTGTCTCCTGGGATGGGGGGCATCAAGTTTCGCCCAGAGCGGCACCGTTTCTGCGGGCGGGACTGCCACAGGTACCGGAGGCTCGGTGACTTACACCATTGGCGAAACAAATTACATCAACACTACAGGGTTTGGCGGGACTATTACACAAGGGTTGCAGCAACCTTTTGAAATCTATCTTCCGGATGGTATTGAAGAAAATAGTTTACAGACGGAAATCGGGCTTTATCCGAATCCTACCAACGAGTATGTAATTTTAAGCGTTACAGATGCTGATGCCATAGATCTGAGATATCAGCTTTACGATGTGCTGGGAAGCCTTTTGCTTGACAAAGAAATAGTAGGTACAGAAACCAGCATTTATATGGAAAATTATGCCACTGCAACCTATTTTCTAAAAGTGCTAAACAGTAAAAATGAATCCAAGGAATTTAAAATAATTAAAAATTAAAAAAAGATGAAGAAAACAGTACGAAACCTAAGCGTAGCATTTATGCTGCTATTGTGCTTCCAGTGCTCACTTACAGACGTGTTTGGACAAGCTCCCCAGAAAGTCAGTTATCAGGCGGTCATTCGCAATGCAGGTGATGCTCTTGTGGCGCTTCAAACCATTGGAATGCAAGTAACCATTTCACAGGGCGCGACTCCTGTATATGTAGAAACCCATACTCCAACCACCAATGCCAACGGACTGGCAACAATAGAAATTGGTAACGGAACCGTGGTTTCAGGAACTTTTGCAACCATCGACTGGTCAGCAGGCCCATATTTCATTAAAACCGAAACTGATCCGACAGGCGGCACTACATACACCATTACGGCAACACAGGAGTTACTAAGTGTTCCCTTTGCATTGTATGCAGCCAATTCAGCTCCCGGACCTACAGGCCCCACAGGAGCAGCCGGAACAAATGGTGTCGATGGCGCCACAGGAGCTGACGGTCCTACAGGCCCGGCTGGCCCCACAGGCGTTGTTGATGTTAACTGCCGCCAGTGCCATAACCATGATGGCGGTACTTCTGAACCAGACCTGGTTGGAGAAATGACCCATGAATATGAATTTTCAAAGCACAGCGAAGAAGAACTTGCTGTTGAAGAAGGTTATTCTGCAGGATGCGCACCATGTCACTCCCATGAAGGATTTACAGATGTTGTAACTCTTGGCACTTATCCTCAATATACTTTTACAACCAAGTATGCATTCAGCTATAATGCTTCAGCTTCACAATCATCAGCGCTGACCCATCTGCCGAATACAATAGGTTGCTTCACCTGCCACAAAACCGGTGAAACCGATTCGCTGGATCTGTCAACAACTGCAGCTGTACCTATGTCAATGTATCCGGTATATCCGGTTGGCGATCCTCTTGCCGGCTCAGAAAAAACCATTGATCTTACACAGAACAACAGCCAAAGCAACTTATGCGTTAAATGCCACCAGCCACGTCCGTCAAGCCATACATCTTCAACAACTGTAACACTTGCCAGCGGTACGGTTGTTACACTTAACGCTGCGATAGCCAATGGCGCAAGTGTTAATTATGCCGATTTAGCTGCGAATCCGTTAAATACTTTCTACGACAGTGTTCCTGCAAATGCAAACCTGAATAAACTTTTCCCAAGCTACAGAACGGGCAACCATTACGGAGTTGTAGGTGGAATATTTGCAGGACTTGCCGGAGTTCAATTTGCCGGGTCTATGTCATATACCGATATTTCCACGCATCCGGTTGCAGCTTCATGCCAGGATTGCCATATGGCAACTCCCACCGGCTTTACAGGCGGACATACGTTCAGAGTTGCTTATATTGCTGAAGGAGACGCAGCGCCATCGCAATATAACTTTAAAGGTTGCCTTATTACAGGTTGCCACAGCACTATGAGCACTACCAACGCAATGTGGACTGCTACAAGAGCAAACAGCCTTTCATTGCTACAGCAGA
Organism: Bacteroidota bacterium; assembly: GCA_043801235.1. Classification (GTDB taxonomy): domain Bacteria; phylum Bacteroidota; class Bacteroidia; order Bacteroidales; family CG2-30-32-10; genus DAOQAK01. The sequence goes on from JAZDMF010000266.1 coordinate 7,463, forward strand.
TTGCAGCAAAATTAACATCAGGCGGCATTGAAATTATGCAAAAGGAAACTGACATAGCAGAAAATATCTACGCTTACGTTACTCCTGAAGGTTATAGTGGTTACCTCGATGTTTATGATCCTTCTTCAAATCCTACAGGGGTGATACAAAATCCGGTAACAAGCAGTTCCTGGACTGCAGCAAATAAAACTTATAATCTTTCATTGCCCAGATTGACAAATTTATTAAATGTACAGATGGGCGCTATCCTCAACTTCCAGCTTTGCTTAAGGGAAGCCAGTTTGGGAGTTCATAATCCAAAATACAGCACCGCTCTGCTTCAGAACACTTTGGAAGCGTTAGTGGCAGCAGGATTTTAATAATTTTTCTTTTTTTCTTTTTTTATTAAAGAAAGGCTTTAACTAAGTTAAAGCTTTTCTTTTTTATTTTATTAAACATATATCTTACCGGAAGAAAAGCTTTAAGAATTTTATATATGTTAAATAATTAACAAAAAATTTGGCAAAATAATTGCTGCACGAATAAATAATTATTAATTTTGTACTACCAAATCAATAGGAAATAAAGGGTAATTTATTATGGCCGCAATAAATAAAACAATACATTTGGCACATAATTAAATTAATAGGTACTAAAAGGTAATAAACAGATTAAGATTTTTTCAAATCAAATACAAATAAAAAAAAGAAAGGGAAATTAAAATGCTGAACAAAAAATTAATAATGGTTTTATGTTTGGTCTTACTGGCAGGAAACTATCTAACAGCCCAGAACAAGTACATCGGGGCGGGTAAATGTAAAATGTGCCATAACTCGGCTGCTAAGGGTGCACAGTACGACAAGTGGTTGTCAACTTCGCACACGAAAGCTTTTACGGTTTTAAGCAGCGAAGCCTCGCTGGCCTATGCAAAAGCCAATGGTATTGCTGATCCTACAACTGATTCAAAATGCATAAAGTGTCATTCCACTGCTGCATCTGTTGATGCCAGTCTTGTTGATGCTACGCTCACAAAAGAAGAAGGTGTATCATGTGAATCATGCCATGGGCCGGGAAGCACCTACAAGTCAATGGCGATCATGAAAGTACAGGCCGATGCCCTGGCGAACGGACTCATTGTTCCGGATAAAGCGACTTGCGAAAAATGCCATACCAAGGAAGGCAACCCGTTCTATAAGCCTTTTAACTATGACTCTGCAATAGTGAAAGTATCACATAAAAACCCGACCAAATAAGATTAAAGCCGAAAAACTATGCTGCCGGGATTTTCTGGCTTTGTTTTTTCGGTACAATTAAATAAAGTGGTTGAACACTGTAATATTAGGACACCTTAAGTACAAAGGTGTCCTTTATATATTATCTTTTGATAAAAGTCACATTAGGCATAAATTGCCATTCAATATTTATCAGTATTTTTGACACAACATAAAAAAATAAAACATTATGAGAGTATTCGTTAGTATATTAGGTCTAATTGCATTCATGATTGCTATTCAATCCTGCGGGAATTCAAAATCTTCTGCTGACAAAAATCCAAACATGCATACGGTGGTTGTAGAGGAAGTCTTGCAGGCAGGTGAATACACATATTTACGTGTAACAGAAGATGAAGAAGAACGATGGCTGGCTGCTCCCGCTGTTACTGCCGCTGTTGGAGGAACATATTATTATAAGGGGGGCACGGAAATGAAAAATTTCAAAAGCAAAGAACTGAGCAGGACTTTTAAGTCGGTTTATTTTATTGATTTCATCAGCAGCGAGCCCATCACAGAAACTACCACTACAGTTACTGACACCTCTGCCATAAATGCCATGACACAGCATATTGCCAAAACAACAACCGATAAAATTGATGTTAAAATTGTTCCTGTAGCCGGCGGAACCACCATTGCTGAACTGTACAAGAATAGAACTTCCTATGATGGAAAGACCATAAAAGTAAAAGGTAAGGTCACAAAATTCAGTTCTGCCATCATGGATAAGAACTGGATACATATCCAGGACGGAACTGAATACGATGGTAATTTTGACCTGACTGTAACTTCCCTCGCCGAGGTGGCAGCCGGCGACACCATTACAGTGGAAGGAAAACTTTCGCTTGATAAAGATTTCGGGTTTAATTATGTTTACAAAGTACTTCTGGAAGACGCAGTTGTCAAATAACCGAGATTTGCTGTTGTTTTCCTGCTAACTCAACATAAGATATTCTCGTAAACCACCGGATAAATTATCCAAGGTTTTTTATTTTGATGCAGATTGAAAATGAAATTCTTAATCTTCTGTTTTGAATCCAGACTGGCTATAAGAAATAAATTGTACTCAGCGATAATGCAATCATGAGGAGAGATGCAAGGTAATAAATCAGTATCTTCCGGTGCTTATCCCTGCCGATGCTTGTTTTAAATGAAATGATCAGGCCAAGATTAGCAATAAACAATGCAAATAACATAAGGACGATATGTTCAATCCACCAGAGGCGCTTAGAAGCATCATTGCCAGATAAGTCATCAGGATGATTATATTCAAGGGATGAACCAAGGCTTGAAAAAAGTATCAGTCCGAAAATGAGCTGGAGATAAAGGTTGATGATGAATGCATATGATAAGATCTTGTCCAGCTTTGAATATGCTTTGTTTTTTACCACTCCAATAACAGATCGGATAATCACCCAGAATGAAATTAGAAGAAAAGTAACACTTATTATGGAGTGTGTTAATTTAACTATATAATGCCAGTTTGTGATATATAGGTTCATTATAATGATTTTTCATTAAATTTTTCCGTAAGATATTAAAGTATTCTGACTACACCGAATCAGCAAGCATCCGGGCCTGTAAAATCCGGTCAGCCATTCCAATCCCGTTCCTGAGATTTCCTCCAATGATCAAACCCGGAAACTGTTTTTCGATTTCAGCAACTGCTTCGAAACGCCGGGGGCTGTCAACCTCGTATTGGGGAATGGCCCATTCATGCCGCATTATTTTCAAAAGGTCAGGTTTGAATTCATTTATCTGCATCAGTCCGCGAAATTCTCTTTCCAGTATTTCTTTAATTTTATTATCATTCATATTATATATCTCAGGCCTCCTCACTCCGCCAAGAAATACGGAGAATAAAGCGCCGCTTTCAGGTGCCTTGCCTTCAAATAAAGCTGACATGAACAGTATTCCAAGAATATCCCTTTTTTCTTTAAAAGGAATTAATCCGCCGAATGCATCTAATTTCATACCCTGCCATTTGTCAAAGCCAATAGCCACTTCAATGACTTTCGTATAATGCAGCGCATTAATTTTTGAAATATTTTCATGGCTTACAAAGGGGAAAAAAAATTCAATATTGTAGGCACCTATTGTTGAAATTATTTTTTTAGCTTCCCGTTCAACATGCACACCTTCCTGATTCGTGTATGAAATCAGGAAATGTTTTTCCACAGGCAGTACAATCAGATTTGAAATTCCAAGCATGATATTTTTCTTCTCAATTTTATTCTCAAGCGCTTTGATCAAATTAGAGAATCCTCCCTTAACAGAAAACACGCCCCGTGTAACTCTTTTCTCCTCTTCGGTCTTTGGTTCTTTTGCTTTCTTTATTGTTCCTTTAATAAAGCTGCCATAATTCTGCTCAAGATAATATAATTTAGGCAGGGCATATTTTGGTATCAACCTGTCCGGGTCACCCGCATAAATTCCAATGATAAAAGGATCGACAGCATAATCGAGGAAACTTTTCCCCAAACGTCTTTTTACTAAATCAGCTAATGTTTCATGGGGATTTTTTCCCGCTTTCCGAAAAGGTTCGCTCAGTACTTTGAATTTATCTTTCAGGCTGAAAAGAGGCGTTCCTATAGCTGAAAACAAACCTCCCGGCAATGCGTGCCATTTACCGCCCTTCAATACATAACGCTTTTTATTGCTGGCACTCGCCTCCTCCAGTTCGCATTCTCCCTTTAATTCATTAAAAAGCCGGAGAACTTCCACATTTCCGATAATACCTGAATTTGGTCCTTCTTCATAAGTATAACCGTTTTCAGTTACCGTATGTATTACCCCGCCCGTACGACATGCCTGATCCAGCATGATGAACCCCACCCCTCTTTTCTTCAGATGCAGCGCAGTTGCAAGGCCTGTGATACCGGCACCAATGATAACAACTTCTTTCATACATTAAGCAATTGTTCAAAAATAATAATTATATTTTGTATCGAAGTCCCAAGTCCATAAATCCGAGCCTAAAGGCCAAAGAGCATAAGTTAAACCTTATTCAAACATAAAATTTCATACCGGGCAGACTGCGACAAGTCATAATAATGTTCATTTTTTATTTTCTATTCTTTTCTCCTTTGAATTTGGGACTTGAAATTTGAGACTTGGGTCTTAAAAATATGAATGTTATTTCTTTACGTTTCCTCATTTCTAATAATATCAGCAAGCAGTTGTATAAACAATGGATCGGCATCAGGAATATTCGCTCTTGATATTTTTTTTATTCCCAGAGCATTTTTCCCGAACGGAATAATATCCATATCCATATCGTACAATGTTTCCATGTTTTCGTTAATAAAACTTATAGGGACCAAAACAATCTCATCCATTCCAGCACGGGCAAGTGCCTTCAGCCTTTCCTTCACATCAGGGCCTATCCACTTACCCCTGCTCATGCCAGACTGGTATGCAACTTCATAATCATAACCTGATTTTTTCGCAATTTTTTTAGAACATTCCTCAATAGCTTTCTGATATGTATCGCCATTTTTGACCAGACTGACAGGAATGGAATGCGCACTGAAAACAAGATAAGGAGTCCTGTAATTATTTTTGATTATATGATCATGGATAGTCTTCGCCCAGAATTTTACAAAACCCTCCCGATGATAAAATTCATGAATAAAATTCAATTTCATATCAGGGAATCCTGTAACAACTTTACGGGCATCAGATTCAACGCTTGTAGTGGTGGAATAGCTGGCCTGCGGATACAAAGGAATTACTATAACATTCTTTATTCCTGAATTATGAAAC
>JAZDMF010000271.1:0-10914 GCA_043801235.1 Bacteroidota bacterium
CAGGATTTTGATAAGGTTTTCATTCAGCTTTCACATAAGGAAACAAAATTGATAGCCGGGGATTTTGAACTTACAAAACCCGAAAGTTATTTCATGAAATTTTATAAAAAAGCACAGGGTGGAGTTATTTCATCCACGGTGGACGCAGGAAACCCCAAGAAAAAAAATACTGATAAAATTACCATTTCTGCTGCCGCTGCAATTTCAAAAGGAAAATATGCAAAGAACACATTTACCGGAACAGAAGGAAACCAGGGGCCTTATAAACTTACCGGTGCGGAAAATGAATCGTACATTATCGTTTTGTCAGGAACCGAAAAAATTTACATAAACGGTGAACTTATGGATCGCGGGCAGGAGAATGATTATGTGATTGATTACAACACCGCTGAAGTTGCATTCACTGCAAAGCGCCTGATAACAAAGGACAGCCGCATCAGCATTGAATTCGAGTATTCCGATAAAAATTATTCCCGTTCGCTTTTTTATTCAGGCAATGAATATACAGGCAAAAAAACAAACATCCGGCTGAACTATTATTCGGAACAGGACGCAAAAAATCAACCCCTGCAACAGGATCTGAGCGATGAACAAAAATTACTGCTTGCACAAATTGGCGATAGCCTCGACCAGGCCGTTGTTCCTTATGTTGACAGTGTTGCTTATACGAATGACCAAGTTCTTTACATGAAAATTGATACTGTTGTTGTCATTAACCCTAATGACACTGTACATGCCATATATGTTTACTGTACCAATCCCGACAGTGCACATTACAGGCTTGGTTTTACATATATGGGACCTGGAAAAGGAAATTATGTTCAAAAAATACCAAATTCGGCAAACGGTCGTGTATTTGAATGGATTGCTCCTGTAGGTAGCGCAAAGAAGGGAAATTACGAACCTGTTGTTTTACTTGTTACTCCAAAAAAGAAACAGATGATAACTTTGGCGGCTGATTATCTTATTTCAAAAAACACAAAAGCCACCATTGAAACTGCAATGAGTAAAAATGATATTAACCTTTTCTCTTCTGCCGATTCAAAAGATGATGTGGGATACGGGGTGAAAACCTATCTGAAAAATATTACGCATTTAAGCAGGAAGGACAGCCTGGGTTTGAAGCTCACATCTGAAATAAGCCATGAGTATTCGGGAAATACTTTTTCTCCTGTAGAACGATACCGCGATGTGGAATTTGAACGCGACTGGAACAGCGCCGGTATGATGCTGAATACCGATCAGCATGTGTCATCAGTAAAATTAAGTCTTTCCGATAAAAAAGATTTTCTTACGTATCAGTTCAAATCTTTTCTTGCCGGATCGTTTTATACCGGATTGTTGAATGCAGTGAATGCTTCCATAGAAAAAAAAGGATTTGTTCTTACTTTCACAGGAAGTTTTTTAAGTTCTGAAGATCCCGTGAATACTACAAAATTCTTAAGACATACTGTTGGTTTGGCAAAAAAATTCAAAGGAATTACTTTGGGTGTGAAAGAAGACGCAGAAGATAACAGGTTTAATAAACTGCAAAGCGATACTCTTCAGAAAAGTAGTTTCTCGTATAATGAATATGAGGGATATGTAGGCAATTCCGATACTTCTACTAACAAATACAAAGTATTTTATAAAATCCGTTACGATTATCTGCCGCTTGCTGATGCATTATCCTTATCAACCACTGCTAAAAGCGCAGGCGTATCATTTGATATGCTAAAGAGTACTAATAATAATCTTACTATTTATAGCACTTACCGAACGCTTACGGTCAATGATACAAATCTGGTGTCAACAAATAACGATGAATCGCTGCTTGGAAGAATAGAATATTATCTGAAAGCAATGAAAGGTGCGTTGATATGGAGCACGTATTATGAAGTAGGCTCAGGGATGGAAGTAAAAAAAGAGTTTTCCTATGTTGAGGTTTCACCAGGGCAGGGTGTTTATTCATGGACAGATTATAATGGCAATGACATTAAAGAACTCAACGAATTTGACGTTGCAGCGTTTCAGGATCAGGCAAACTACATTCGTGTATATACGCCAACGGGCGATTATGTAAAAACTTTTACCAACGAGTTCAGCCAGGTGTTGAATCTGAATCCGTCTTACGTATGGCTGTCAGCCAAGGGAGTTAAAAAATTCATTACGCGTTTCTCAAACCAGGCTACTTACAGTATCGATCACAAAAATACAGATAACAACGCATTCCGGGCATATAATCCTTTTACTGCCGCAATAGATGATACAGCGCTTGTTTCAGAAAATTCTTCATTCCGCAATGTTTTTTATTTTAACCGCACATCATCAAAGTTCGGATTTGACCTGACATACAAGCAGGCAAGAAATAAAATTTTGCTTGTAAACGGAGTGGATACCCGTACATCGCTGGAAAATGCTTTGAATACAAAATGGAATGTTTCGCGAAAATTTTCCCTGACATTAAAATACAGTTTTGGTGAAAAAACCAGCGCTTCCGAATATTTCAGCAGCCGCGCTTACGATATCCGCTATAATGAGACTACACCAGCTATTACATTTCAACCCAATGTATCATTCCGATTAATCCTGAATTATACATACACTGAAAAGAAAAATGTAGATGGTTCTTTGGGTGAAAAATCATTTATGAATAAAGCGGGTATTGAAGCAAAATACAATGTGCTGTCGAAAGGCAGCCTTGCATTGAAAGTGAATTTGATTGATATAAATTACAACAGTCCGGAAAATTCTTCCATAGCCTACGAAATTCTGGAAGGACTGAAAAACGGGCAAAACGTTACATGGAGCCTCAGCTACCAGCGCAATATTTCTTCAAATCTGCAATTAAACCTTATTTACGATGGGCGAAAGTCAGAAAGTACGAACACAGTGCATGTAGGCAGCATACAACTTCGTGCTTACTTCTAAAATGCTATTTTTGTTTTTCTCTGTGCAACTCTGTGATTCCGATGGCTATCGGAACTCACAGAGCGTTAAAACAATTTTATTTTTTGTTACAGGAATTCATCGTAAGGTCAATACCAATAGTGCCGAAATTCTTAATAGCTTCAACAACTTTTTGAATTTTTTCTTCCAGTATTTTCTTTTCTTCATCCAACCATTCGCCAAGGACATATTTTATTTGATGTCCCACGGGAAATTCATTTCCGGAGCCAATACGCAAACGTGAAAAATTTTCCGTACCCAGATGATCAATAATGTCCTGCAATCCGTTATGTCCGCCTGCTCCACCTTTCTTCCGCATGCGCAATGCGCCCAGGGGCAAAGCGATATCATCAGCTATAACAAGTAGGTTTTCATCGGGAATATTTTCTTTTTTCAGCCAGTAAGCTATAGCCTTTCCGCTCAGGTTCATATAAGTGGTTGGCTTGATAAGTATGAATGTTCTTCCTTTAAAGCGGAATTCGGTTTTATCGGCATAGCGTTTTGATTCAAATGCAATATCTGTTTTTTTTACAAGGGCATCCAGCACCATAAAACCTATGTTGTGGCGGGTGCTTGTATATTCCGGACCGATATTTCCCAATCCTGCAATAAGATATTTCACTGTTGTATGAATTTCTTCGTAAAATTATAAAAATACAGGGTTATGTGATAAAAAAAAAGGTATAAGAATCTTAATCTTTATACCTTTTACATTTATAAAAAAAAATTATTTCTTTTCCTTTTTTCCCCTGTCTCTTCCTTTTTCTTTTTCCTTTCCTTTATCTGCATCTTTCACTTCAGCGCCAGGTGCGACGGGGGCGCCAGGTGCGCCGGGAACGCCGGGAGTAGCAGTTGCTCCGGCAGTGCCTTCAGCAGGAACAGCGCCTTCAACAACGGGAACTTCTTCAACAACAACCCTTGTTACTCTTACGCCAACCACAACAGCAGTTTGCGGATCGAGTAATGTAATATTAGGGTAGGCAAGATCACTGATTTTAATTGAATCATTAATTTCAAGTTTTGAAATATCAAGCGTAAAATTATCGGGAAGATGGGCAGCCAGGGCTTTTACTTTCAGCTTGCGCATCTTATGATGCAGCTTGCCGCCTTTGAGTACGCCTTCCGGTGTACCGGTAAGTTTTACAGGAATATGAATGGTCACCAGCTTGTCTGGGAAAATTTCCAGAAAATCGGCATGAAGAATTCTGTCGCTTACCGGATGGTATTGTATATCCTGTAGCACTGCTTCAAATTCATTACCATCAATGTTGATTTTTACTGTACAGACCTCGGGAGTGTAAACAATTTTTTTAAAGGTGGATTCGTCGGTAATAAAATGCACCTGTTCTTTTCCGCCATAAAGCACGCAGGGGATTTTCCCTTCATAGCGCTGCTTCTTAGCATCTTTTTTCCCTACGTTCTCTCTTGGAGAACCGCTCATAGATACTACTTTCATAATGTTTAAGTTTAAAAATTAATAAATATATTTTGAATGCTCATAATTTACTTTTTATTAATTCACCGAAGTACGAATTGTTATGAAATTACGAACTAAGAAATTCGTAAGTTCGTACAAAATTAGTACTTCGTTGGGATTAGCGAAGATTGACAATTAATGCCCGATTGCAGTATAAAAGAACTATAAAATAGGATTGAATTTAAAATGTGTGCTGATAGATTCATAATTATGCACCCTGCCAATAACATCGGCAAACAAATGCGATGCAGTCAGTACGGTTATCTTGCTGCTTTCCTGTTTCAGAGGTATGGTGTCGCTGACAATGATTTCCTGAAGTGCCGATTTTTCCAGACGTTCAAAGGCCTTTCCTGAAAGTATGGGGTGCGTGGCTATGGCCCTCACGCTTGAAGCTCCTTTTTCCATCAGCATGTCGGCAGACTTGGTTATGGTTCCTGCAGTGTCAATAATATCGTCAACAAGAACCACGTCTTTCCCTTCCACATCACCTATTACGGTAAGTTTTTCAATAACATTGGCCTTTACGCGCTGTTTGTAACAAATTACCAGGTCGGAATTCAGGAATTTTGAATAGGCCACCGCCCTGCGTGTTCCGCCTGTATCGGGCGATGACATAGTTAGGTTCGGAAGATTCAGGTTTTTCAGGTAAGGTACAAACATGGTAGAGCCGTAAAGATGATCCACCGGAACATCGAAAAAGCCCTGTATCTGGTCGGCATGTAGGTCCATTGTAATAATCCGGTCAACACCGGCTGCGCACAGAAGATTTGCAATAAGCTTAGAACCAATGGGCACTCGTGGCTTGTCCTTGCGGTCCTGCCGTGCATAACCAAAATACGGAATCACGGCAATTACTGATTTTGCTGAAGCTCTTTTGGCAGCATCAATCATCAGCAAAAGCTCAAATAAATTATCCGATGGAGCAAATGTCGATTGAATAATGAACATTTCATTTCCCCTGACTGTTTCTTCGAACGAAGGCTGGAATTCCCCGTCGCTGAAAGTGGAAATGTGCACATCACCAAGACTCTTGCCATAACAGGCGGCAATTTTTTCAGCCAGATAGCGCGTTGCCCTGCCGGATACTATATTTACAAGTGAAACTGACATGACCGGATGTTATTAATTTTAATAATACTCAAAATACAAATTCCAAATCCTAAATACTTGCCTGCTGCAAGCCGGATTTTAAAATTCAAAATTACAATGTCAAAACAGTTTGAATCATTAATATTTGAAAAATTGTTATGTGTGTTTAGAATTTAGGTTTTAGAGTTCAGGATTTTTATAAATCCAATTTTTTCCGTATAAAAACATATAGTATTTCCGGACTGCGAAATTAAACTTTTATTTCGTATGGGAAAAATATTTTTCGACTACAAATTTTTACTGCATGCTATCATTGTAACTTTGTATAAATGAATGCGAAAAGGCATATTGTAAAACATTAAGAATCAAATGCCGGTTTTTTTTGTTAATACGAAATGAATAAATACCTTTGCCGCGAAGCTGTCATTGTCATTGTATGGCAGCCCTGAAGTTCTTGATAATATGCCCGGGTGGCGGAATAGGTAGACGCGTTGGTCTCAAACACCAATGGGAGCAATCCCGTGCCGGTTCGATTCCGGCTCCGGGTACACTTATAAGCTTTCTTGCTGAGAAGGCTTTTTTTATAAAAATGATACATGGAAGAACAAAAAAATAAAAGAAAATTATTCATCTACTTGCCGGTAATCCTGGCATTGATATTCATAGCAGGGATGTTCCTGGGAAGAATCCTTTCGGTGAACAGTTCACAGGACCAAAAATTGTTTTCATTTGGCTTTGGCAATTATAATAAGCTGAATGATGTGATGAATTTCATTGAAGAATCGTATGTAGATACAGTAACTCATGACCAGCTTACCGAATATGCCATCAGCAGCCTGCTCGATAAACTCGATCCGCATTCGGAATATATCACTGCTGCCGAATATAACGCGGTGAACGATCCGTTGGTTGGCAGCTTTGATGGAATTGGTGTGGAGTTCCGTATTCAGAGAGATACGATTATAGTTATTAATGTAATTGCCGGCGGGCCATCCGAGGAAAAAGGGGTTAAAGCAGGCGACAGGATAGTGAAAGTGAATGGGAAAAATGTGGCTTCAGTAAAAATCACAAATGCACAGGTGATGAAACTGCTGAAAGGGCCCAAGGGTACAAAAGTAACAGTCAGCGTTTACAGGAGCGGCGTAAAAGAGCTTCTCGATTTTATCATTACACGGAATGCAATTCCATTGTATAGCCTGGACATTGCTTATATGCTTACTGAAAATATCGGTTATATTAAGTTGAATAAATTTTCGGCCACCACTCATGACGAATTTGTAAAAGGCCTGTTTAAGCTGAAAGCAAAAGGCATGACCAGGCTTATCCTTGACCTGTGCGACAATGGTGGTGGATACTTGCAGGCAGCAATCGATATAGCTGATGAATTTTTGCCGGAAGACAAATTAATTGTTTATACAAAAGGGGCGCACAAGCCCAAAACAGAAACATATTCTACAAAATCAGGCAATTTCGAAAATGGCCCTCTGGTGATTCTTATAAACGAATTTACTGCTTCGGCAAGTGAAATAGTTTCTGGCGCAATACAGGATAACGATCGCGGAACTATCATTGGTCGTCGTTCGTTTGGCAAAGGATTGGTGCTGGAACAATTACTATTGAGCGATAGTTCAGCCATAAGACTTACGACTTCCCGTTATTACACACCTACCGGGCGCTGCATACAAAATCCGTACGACGAAGGAAAAGAAGAATATTACAATGAATTTTACCAGCGCTTTATTGATGGCGAACTCGAAAGCGCCGACAGTATTAAGTTTGCAGACTCTCTGAAATTCACCACCCCGAAAGGAAAAATAGTATATGGAGGTGGTGGTATTATGCCTGATGTATTTGTGGGTATTGGAAAAGATGAAAATTCAAAGTACTTTACTTCACTTTTCAATAAAGGCCTTATCACACAATATGCCTTCGATTACGTTGACAAAAACCGTAACACACTAAAAGCAACTTATACCAATGCCGACGGATTTGTCAAGAATTTTTTAACGGACGAAACTGTTTTCAATGAATTTATCGTGTACGCCTCAAAGAATGGGATCGCTAAGGATGATGAAAGTATTGTTCTTGATGAAAAAAATATTAAAATCTACCTGAAAGCTTTTATTGGCCGCAATCTTTTTGACGATGATGCATTTTATCCAACGCTTCACATTACTGATAAAACCGTTCTGAAAGCAGTGGAGGTGCTTGAGACAGAAAACTAATTAAATGTTATTTATTTGCTTTCGTATCTATTTTGGTAATAGAATCAGACGAGACATGGGTAGATTCCCCTAAAATTTGCTGATTAGCACGGTCAATAGCAATACCGCCGTCAATTTCTGATAGCGAATCCTGCAATATTTTCTCTTTTCTGGCTTCTTCTTCCGCATTTCCGCAGGATGCAAAAATAGCGACAGATAAGCATAACAAGGCAAAAACAATTTTTTTCATCACCCGGGTATCAATTATCATAATATGCGAACAAAGATATGCAAAATTTATGCTATTGCCCTCTACAGAAAAATAATATGGCATGATTTAAAAAAAATAAAATAAATTTGTCAAATTGAAGTTATATCTTTTTTACTGACATCCTGTTGAAAAAGCATATTACATATTTAAATATCTGGCTGGTAATAGTTTTAATTGTGATATTATTTGGTTCGTGTTCAACAAAAAAGAACTCGTTTACCCGGAGGTTTTATCATAATATGACTGCCCGGTATAATGGCTATTTTAATGGTAATGAGGCATTAAAAGAAGGCATTACTGCTCTTGAAAAAGCCAATATTGATGACTACTCAAAAATTCTGAAAATATACAGAATTGGTACTGCTGCCAATGCTGAGGCACAGAATGCAAATTTTGATAAAGCATTTACAAAAGCTTCAACCGTAATTCAGAAGCATTCCATTTTTCTCAAGAAAAAAGAACATGTTCGCTGGATTCCGGAAGCTTACCTTCTTATCGGCAAACAGTATTTTTACAAACAGGAATACAAACTGGCTGCCGAAACCTTTGATTACATTATAAAGCAATACAGCAACTGGCCTATAAGATATAACGCCATGTTATGGCTGGTCCGTTGCTATAATGAACAGAAAAAATATGAGAAGGCCGAATCGACGCTGGCTCTTATCCAAAGCAAAATTGAAAAGAAACTCGTTCCGAAATCGGTTGTTAAAGAATACCCTGTTGTATATGCCGACTTCCATATTAAGCAGGAAAATTACGAGAAGTCTATTGAATACCTGATGTCGGCCATAGATCTGAATAAAAAGAAATCGCTGAATGTCAGGCTGCGTTTTATTCTTGCGCAAATTTACCAGCGCACGGGAAACCTTACGGCCGCAACAAAACTTTATGATAAAGTAATAAGCATGAACCCGGTGTACGAAATGGCTTTCAATGCAAAAATCAACAAGGCCATCTGCTTCGATGCAAGCGCCGGCGACAGTAAAGACCTTAAAAAGTTGTTGAATAAAATGGCAAAAGAAACCAAAAATAAAGATTATCTTGACCAGATTTATTACGCTCTTGCCGAAATATGCATGAAAGAAAATGACACCACATGCGCTATTGATAATTATAAATTATCAGCAGGAAAAAGCGTTTCGAACAACAATCAGAAAGCAACTTCTTTCCTGAAACTGGCAAACCTATATTACAGCATGCCCGAATACGAACTTGCAGAAGCATATTACGACAGCGCCATGACCGTATTGCCTAAAGATTACCCGGATTATAAAAAAATTGAAGCATTAACCAGGGTCCTTGCCGATCTGGTTGATAATATACGTGTTGTTGAACTGCAGGACAGTTTGCAGAAATTATCAAAAATGACTCCCGAAGAACGCAACAGGGTCATTGATGAAATTATTACTAACGTTATAAAAGAAGAACAGAAAAAAAAGGAAGAAGAATATCTGAAGCAGCAAAACATATACAATGCAAATGCCAACACTGTTACAACTACTTCGACTACCTCATGGTATTTTTACAATACTACTGCGGTTAATTTCGGAAAAACCGAATTTGTAAAAAAATGGGGATCACGCAAGCTGGAAGACCTGTGGAGGCTTAGCAACAAACAGGCTGAAGATCCTTTCGACTACGGATCGGATGATTCAGATACTGCCGCTTCCGATACAGTTGCTTCCGTATCAAGTAATCTGAAAGATAAAAACTATTATCTGAAAGACATTCCTGTTACTGCCGAAGACCTTGCCCGATCGGATGAGGAAATTGCTGCCGCACTTTACAACATCGGACAAATTTATCAGAACGACCTGCTCGATTACCAGAAAGCTATTGATACTTACGAAGAATTAATCAACCGCTTTCCCTTAAAGGATGATTATTTAATAAAGACATACTACCAGCTTTACCAGATTTATGATTTATTAAGCGATGCATCAAAAAAAGAGCATTATAAAAACCTTGTCTGCACCAAAGAGCCTCAAAACGATTACTGCAACTTTATTAAAGATCCGAATTTTAAAAAGATATCTGCTGAAAATAAAAATTTTGCCGTTTCCC
The DNA here is from genome assembly GCA_043801235.1 of Bacteroidota bacterium. GTDB lineage: Bacteria > Bacteroidota > Bacteroidia > Bacteroidales > CG2-30-32-10 > DAOQAK01. The sequence goes on from JAZDMF010000271.1 coordinate 10,037, forward strand.
TTTACGAAGAAACCTATAACACTTACCTCGTGTCAGGATGGGATTCGGTATTGGCAAAATCCATAAGGGCTATAGCATTGTACGGAAACGACACATCGGTAATCCCGAAGTTCACTTATCTGAAAGCCGTGGCACAGGGCAAAACCAACGACACTGCAGGCATGGTCGGTTCACTTAAATATATTATCGATAACTACCCGAACAGCCAGGTTAAACCCAAGGCCCAGATTCTTTATGATTTTTGCACCGGCAAAACAACGGCAACAAATACCACGTCATCCGATACTATTTCTAAAACGGTTACCGGCGATAAGTACACCCTCAGCGATGATGCCATTCATTTTTATGTACTTATTGTTAATGTTTCAGATAAAACAGTGAAGATATCCGATATTAAAAATAACCTTTCTGATTACAACACAACAAATTACAGCGCCAGCAAACTTACTGTCAGCAATATTTTCCTCGATAATACACGCCAGTTAATCACTATTACCAATTTCGACAATAAAACAAAGGCTCTTCTTTACTACAATGGTATAAAAAGCAACACCACAATTTTCGGAAAATTAAAATCGGCCGATTACACGCAGTTTGTAATATCGGTTGATAATTATCCCATTATGTACAAAAAGAAGGATATAGAAAATTATTTCCAGTTCTTCTTGGATAACTATTTAAAGTAATATTCTTCCCGCAGGGCTGTTCAGTCAAGTTGTGTTTTATAATTTAAAATACAATGTCGTTTAGTTAAGGACTCCGAAGGAGTCAAACCTGTCTGCCGCCAGGCAGGTAATAATAACCACGGGTATAACCCGTGGAAAATAACCGATCTGTGAAAATGAACCCTGAAAAGGGTTCAATATTTCTTCTTAACT
>JAZDMF010000272.1:0-9610 GCA_043801235.1 Bacteroidota bacterium
ATGAAACATAACTCATAGCAGTGAGTGTGTAATGACTTGATGAAGCATTTTCAATAGTCAGCGAACTTTGCCGATCAAAACTGCTGGGATAAAATGAGGTATTATTATATCCGGCGTTCAGTAATAATGCAAAAACAGTCAGTACCGTTCCGTTTCCTGAAAACCATATTCCATTTTTCTTCTTAACGAACCATGTGGCTGCAATGCCCCATAATAAAGCAATTACACCCAGCAGGAATAATACAAGAACTACGGGCATTTCAAGAAAGTTATGCAGGTATTTATTTGGAACCAGTGACACAAACCCTGTTTGTGAATCATAACAGTATCCGTCCATGATAAGCAGCCGGGCTGAGAAATACAGAAAGAATGCGAGAAAAAGAAGCGTATTTGTTTTAATGCATCTTAATGCTCTTTCATATATTGATATAAGATCAATATTATTTATAAAGTACTGCAGTCCCAGTATTCGTGCAAGAAAGAAAACGGAAAGGCCAAGTGAAATGTTGTCGGGATTGAATGCGGCTTCCAGTCCTCTCAGATTATTTTGCCAGCGTGATAAATGCATATCGGATACAGAAAATTCGGAGCCCGTAAAAAATGTTGCAACAACAATTCCAGGCAAAATAACACCAATGCTTCCATTGATAAGGAGAAACGCATCGTATGTTTTAGTTCCAAGAAAATTCTTTGGTTTTCTTCGGAATTCGTATGATACAGCCTGGATGATAAAACAGAAAAGAATGATCATCCACATCCAGTATGCTCCGCCAAAACTGGTAGCATAGAATAAAGGAAATGAAGCAAACATGGTTCCTCCGAATGTTACCAGCGTGGTAAAAGTAAATTCCCATTTTCTTCCGAGAGAATTTATAAGAAGGTTTCTTTCTTCTGTAGTTTTAGACAGCGTCCAGATCAATGTTTGTCCACCCTGAACGAAAAACAGGAATACGAGGAGACCTGCCAGCAGCGAGCCCAGCGCCCACCAGTACTGCTGTAACTGATACAGCGATAATGTTTCAAACATGGCTGCCTCCTTTCGGTCCTGATTTTATTTGTGATAGCATAATCTTGATTTCTGCGATCAGTAAAATAGTGAATAATGCAGCGAACAGGAAGAATGTTATTTGTACTGCCGATGCATCAATGTTGGAAGTAGCGATAGCAGTGGGCAGCAGATCCTGGATGGCCCAGGGCTGTCTTCCTGCTTCGGCCACTATCCATCCGGAAACGGATGAAATGAATGCAAGCGGAAACGATGCTATGCAAAGTCGCTGCCAGAAACGTTTGTTCTCGATTTCCTTTTTAAGAAGGAAAAAAAGGATAATGAGGAAAAATAAAATAAAATAGAATCCGAGAGTCACCATAATATGAAAACTGTAAAATGTTACCGGCACATTGGGTATTATGCTATTCGGATCATTCAGATATCCATAGCCAAAAAAAGTATAATTGGTTTCAAATGCTTTGAGTGCGCTGTCGGCCAAAGTTGAATTATTAATTTTCTTTGCATCCTTGTATATTTTCAAAGCAGCTATGGCGTTTTTTCCTTTGCATATTTTTTCTTCAGCAGAAATTATATTGTTTTGGATATTGCCTTTTACAAGGTCGCTCATGCCGGGAACAAAAGCGTTGATGTTCCTGTAACCCATAACCGAAAGGAGGTTTGGAACTTCTACCTGAAAAAGAAAAGGTTCTTTGTCGTTATCAATTGTTTTGTAAGGATTTAATATTCCAATCATTGTAAGGCCAGCGCTATTCCTGCCATTGTACAATCCTTCCATAGCAGCCAGTTTGGCTGGTTGTTTCTGGGCTACCTGGAAGGCTGATCCGTCGCCGGTGATAGCAGTGAATAATGATGCAATCAGCCCGAATGTGGCGGCAATGATCATGCTCCGTTTTGCAAACGGAATTTCTCTCCGCTTGAGCAGAAACCATGAGCTTACTGCAAGCACAAAGAAACAGGCGACGATATAGCTGGAAAAAATAGTGTGCAGGAATTTGTTTGCAGCAACCGGTGAAAGCAATACCTGCCAGAAATCGAGCATTTCGCTGCGTGCAGTGTCAGGATTGAAGTGCATACCCACAGGGTTTTGCATCCATGCATTGGCAACAAGTATCCAAAGGGCTGAAAGATTTGAACCTATTGCAACAAGCCACGATGAAAGCAAATGAAATCTTTTACTCACTTTGTTCCAACCGAAAAACATAATAGCAATAAATGTGGATTCAAGAAAAAAAGCCATTATTCCTTCAATAGCGAGAGGCGCACCGAAAATATCGCCTACAAACCATGAATAATTCGACCAGTTTGTACCGAATTCAAATTCTAAAATAATTCCTGTTGCCACTCCTATTGCGAAATTGATCCCGAATAATTTCATCCAGAATTTTGTGATTCGTTTCCATTCCTCGTTGCCGGTCTTAACATAAATCGTTTCCATGATGGCAATAATAAATGTGAGTCCCAGCGTTAACGGAACGAACAGCCAGTGGTAAATTGCGGTTAGTGTAAACTGCGCCCGCGACCAATCAACAAGTGATAAGTCAATATTGTCCATCATGTTGCTGTTTTTTATTTGTTAATTGTTCGATGACATAATCTCCTTTTTCCTTTTCGGTATTGAATCTTGTATTCAGGAAATTCTGGAAGAAAAATATTCTAATTACGAAAAAAATCATAATAAGCTTGATCATTAATAAAATCAGTAGTTTTTTGCCAAGTGTGGAATTTCTGAAACCTTCATAATAGAAGAGTGCAATTTTTTTTATAAAATTTATTTTCATCAAAGGTGGGATGTATGGTTCCTGCAAATGTAAACTGACAGGAAAAAAATATGAAGAAATAAAATTTATTTTTATGAACAACCTACCTTGAGCAGTTCAGCTTCCAGTATTTCTTGGAAGCCTTATCTCCAAGTTCTGCGGCTTTCAGCACATCCTTGCATGATTCGGAATGCCTTCCCAGACTGGCTTTGGCAAGCCCCCGGTTAAAATAAGCATCCGATGCATCGGGTTCAAGATTTATCACTTTAGTATAATCGGTTATTGCCTCTTCATAATATTCGTGATCATCAAAAAGGAATGCCCTGTTGAAATATGCATCCGTATAAGCGGAATCTAATAAAATGGCCTGTGTATAATCCATCATTGCCAGCTGATCTTTATCCAGTTCGTCATAATCAAATCCTCGGTTGTAATAGGTTTCGGCTTTTGTTGAATCATACCGGAGCGACATTTTATATGCGAGTATGGCCGATTCTAGTTCAAGCATGGCATCATAAACCACGCCCAGCTTAAAATATGCAGGCGCATATTTCGGATACATCTGTATCACTTTTTCAAGATCGGAAAGGGCAAGATCATATTGTCCGTCTTCATAATATGCATTTGAACGGTTAATAAAAGCGAAGGAGAGGGTTGAGTTAAGCTCAATGGCTTTGGTATAATCAGATATTGCTTCCTTGTATTTGCACATGTGTTCATACACCTGGCCGCGGTTCAGGTAGGCATCGGCTGCAGGCACTTTTTTTATTATATAATTGAAATCCCTGATGGCATTTTTGTATTCGCCTAACTGATCGTAAGAAACTGCTCTGTTAAAATAGGCATCGGAATAATCGGGTTTGAGTTTAATAAGAAGACTGTAATCGGTAACGGAGCCTTTGTGATCACCGTTCTGATATTTGCTGAAAGCAGCTGCAAAAACAGAGTCGGTGTTCTGAGAGAAAGACGGAATTGTTATAAGAAAGAAAGCCGGCAAAAAAAATATTTTTCTCATTTTATCAGGTTTGGATTGAAAAATTAAATAAATATTCCTACTTATACTGCGGAACATGTTTGTCAAGAAAAGTCTGCCCTGCGGTGTTCCATCCTTCAATGACAGTATTTCTTTCTGCAGTAAGTTTCTGGTTAGCGGTATTGTATTTTACACCTGCCTTGTTCACTTCCTCCACTGCGCTGTTATATTCATCAAGCTCGGCCTGAGTAAGCGATGCTTTATCCTTTGCTTCAAAGGCTGTGTTTATCTTATCAAATTTATCAGTGCAGATATAATAATCGACAATGTCCTGGAGTTTTGTTACGGCTTCTGATTTATAGAATATGAGAGCTTTTTTACATGCGGTCATTAGGGCAATATCACTCTTATAAGCTTTTATCGAGTCAAGCAGGGCAAGGCCTTCCATGGCCGATTTAAGCAGAGCATTTTTATTTTGTTCGATACTGCTGAGATCTTTATTTGTGATGGCATTCCACAAATACGCATCCTGTTTATAGCTTTTAAAAAAGATCAGGTAAATTTTATTATAATATTTAAATACCTTAGCGGAACTTTCGAGTTTTTTTGAAACCTTGTCTTCATTATCAATGATGTTTATATTGTGTTTTTCGGCAAATACTTTTTGTTGTGCAATCAGGTTTGAGTTGGCGGTGTCAAGTTTATTACCTGCAATTTCCTGGGCGAGAAGATATGCTTCCATCATATCATACGAAGATTCGGCAAGTTCTTCCATATCGACAATTTTCGAGTAATCGTTATTTAAAACATCGAAATCGATGGTAAGAAAAGCCAGTACCGTATCTCTGTAAGAAGCATCGCCTTCAAAGTCGGGCATCCTGCTTATTTTATTCTTAGCCTCATCAAGGGTTTCCAGCAGGTCTTTTCTTTTACTGTCTATTTTTTTTGCACTTTTACTGTGGGCAACAGTACTTGTATAATCCCATGTATCATCCATAATGGTGGTAAAAAGCATACTGATGCTTTCCATGTATACAAGGGCATCAGAGGAAGTCTGTGCTTTCGCACAATTCATGCCGGTGAAGAATATTGCACAGGCAATGAATGAAAGTGTCAGACAAATATTTTTCATAGATATACGGCTATATTTTCGGCGCAATTTATAAAAAATATCGCTTCGTCCACTCACTGTCTACATAATTTCTATACTTCTTTTGATGAATTTTGTGAGGTCTTCGCCTTTCAGCAGGTTTTGCGAAAGCAGCGCAAGGTCGGTAAGTTGTTTTGCAAGGTGATTCTTTTTCTCAATCTCATTTTCCTCAAGAATACGGTTCACAAGGGGATGATTTGTATTTACCACCAGGTTGTATTGATCCGGCATGGCTCCGAAATAGGATGGGCCTCCGACAGCCGACATGTCTTTCATCCGCCTCATGAATTCAGGCTGGATCACGGTCATAGGCGGATCGGTTTCGCTGAGGTTTTCAAACCTAACAAAGAATTTTTCTTTGTCAAGCTGGTTTTCAATCACGGGTTTCAGTTGGTCCTTCTGTTCTTCGCTGAGTTTTGACGGCAGTTCCCCGTCTTTCGGAATCAGTTTATCAATTGTGTCGGCATCAACACGCACAAAACGGGTATTCTTCAGTTTGCGTTCCATCAGGTTGATAAAATGACTGTCGAGTATGGTGTCCATCACCAACACATCATATCCGCGTTCTCTGGCAGCCTGGACAAAACTGTGCTGTTCCTGTGCATTGCCTGCGTACAGGTAAATTATATTTTTATCCTTGTCGGTTTGCAGGGCATTCACATGATCCCTGTATTCGTCAAACGTGAAAAATTTTCCGTCCAGGTTTTTTAGAAAGCAGAATTTTTCAGCGCGTTCATAAAACTTATCTTCTGAGATCATTCCGTATTCTATGAATATTTTAATGTCGTCCCACTTGGCCTCAAAATCGCTGCGGTTGTTCTTAAAAAGTTCTTCGAGTTTATCGGCTACTTTTTTTGTGATATGAGATGATATTTTTTTAACATTGGGATCGCTCTGCAGGTAGCTTCTTGATACATTCAGTGGAATATCCGGAGAATCAAGCACTCCATGAAGCAGCATCAGGAAATCAGGAACTATGCCTTCAACCGAATCGGTGACAAATACCTGGTTACAATACAACTGTATCTTGTCTTTCTGTACTTCAAAATTTCTTTTTGCTTTTGGAAAGTAAAGAATGCCTGTGAGTGTGAAAGGGTAGTCTACGTTAAGGTGTATGTTGAATAAAGGTTCTTCAAAATTCATTGGATAAAGCTCGCGGTAAAATTTTTTATAATCTTCCTCGTTAATATCAACTGGTTTCAGTGTCCACAGCGGTTTTGTATTATTGATAATCCGGGGTCTTTCAATTTCCCTCGTTTTTTCTTTTCCGTCTTTATCTTTTTCACCGGTTGGTTCAAATATTTTTTCAGTGCCGAAAATAATTTCAACAGGCAGGAATTTACAATATTTTTTCAGAAGGGAAAGCAATCTTTCTTCATCAAGAAATTCTTCCGATTCCTTATCGATATGAAGTGTTATTTCGGTTCCGCGTTCTTTCTTCTCAATTTCATCAATTGAATATTCAGGACTGCCGTCACAACCCCATTTTATCGCTTTTGATCCCGGCCCTTTTTTATAGGTTTTTGTAAATATTTCTACTTTTTCGGAAACCATGAATGATGAATAAAATCCAAGCCCGAAATGCCCGATGAGCGGGTTAGCTTCGGTTTGAGATTTGTACTTACTGATGAATTCTTCGGCACCGGAGAAGGCAATCTGGTTTATGTACTTTTCAACTTCATCAGCAGTCATGCCAATACCTTTGTCGGTAACTGTCAAAGTTTTTTTCTTTTTGTTTACTTTGACTTCAATGCTTATGTCGCCAAGATCACCGCTGAATTCAGATGTCGATGCGATTGTTTTCAATTTTTGGGTTGCATCCACCGCATTTGAAATCAATTCGCGTAAAAATATTTCATGATCGGAATAAAGGAACTTTTTGATAATGGGGAAAATGTTTTCCGTCTGAACATTGATCTTGCCTTTTTGCATAATTATCGAGATTAAAAAGATTAAAAAATTGTAAAGATTGAAAAGATTAATTTATTTCAAATTCCAATGACCTTAATCCAAACAATATTTTTACGATAATTGGATAATGAATGAACTGGGTTTATCAATCATTATGCCAGTGGGATTTTTGCTGACAAAATGGCGGAGGGATTATTTTTCAATGATAAGTTTGCAGTTCTTTGTATCTATGGTATTCTTCAGGCTGGAACATAATAATCTACAGGCAGGTGTCTTATTCTTCTTCCCTCAGCTCATCTAGATTAATATTGTGTTTCATGCTTATATATTTCACAAGTTCATCCATTGCACTTGCAAAAATAATTCCTGCCTGCTTCCTGCTTTTACCTTTAAATTCAAAATCCAGGAGGTATAGCACTCCGGCAATGGCTTCATGAATGCGTTTATTGTTGAGGTAATATAATATTAAATGAGTCATGTAATTCAGCACTTCCGTTACTGATAATTCTTTTCTTTGAGGGAACATGGCGAACAGCCCTATGGTTTTGCTGATGAGCATTTCGGCTTCGGTGTTTCGTCCGGCTTTTTTCAGATGAATAAGTAAATTACATAAAGCCATCACTTCGTCTGGAAAATTCCGGTAGAGCTCTTCAGAATATTCAAGGAGTTCATTTTCTAATCCCAATTCCTCCAGACAAAATCCTTTTATGTTGCAGATGTGAAAAGATTCCGGATACTCAATAATTGCTTTTTCAATAACAGGAAGTGCATTGCCTGCGGATTCATCTATTTTTTCATTAAGTTCATTCCATATATCTTTTTCTTCTTTACTTGAAAATTGTTTTTCTTCCCACTCCTCATAATCAATCACATTCCATTTCTGGTAATCATCAGCCAGTTTATATATCAGTTTGCTTTCCTTCTTTTTTAATGATGCCAGATAAGTGGAGATCATAAGAAGTGCAGTGTTTTCAATGCTGGTTTTTTTCTTTCCCTCAAGAATATCTTTATAGTCTTGTGCTGTCCATTCTTTCATGGGCTTTCCATTCATGTCATCATCTTCGTCATCCTCATAATCAAAATCATCATCGTCTTTGTCATCATCAAAATCTTCATTTGAAGTATCATTTTCATCTGATAAGTAATCAGCGTCTTCTTCATAAGTTATATAATAATTTCCTTTTCCTGCGGTTTTGTCGAGCTGGGCAATAATGTTTGCAGGGTGTTTTTCTTTACCTACAAATATGGCGGGTTTACCATTTATGCCAAAATCAATATCCATCAGTTCAACATTGTCATCTTCTACAAGAATGTACTTGGTTAAATTGAAATCCTTATGTGGTTTGAAACCATATTCTGCAGCAAATTCAATAGACCCGTAAATAACATTATGCGCAAGAGTATAATCTGCTTTTATCATTTCCTGCCCTTCTTCACTATTTTTGTCAAGAATTTCAAGAAATTCACTCTCAGGAATATTGAAAAGATAAAATGTGTCTTTTACACCCAGGCAATAAATGTCTGCCAGAAACATGCCAACGGTTTTATTGCCATTTGTATGATTACGCACTATAAAAATATTAGCCATTCCCCCTTTGTCCCAGTCTTTAGTTATGTAGCAATCGCCAATTGGTAAATTGCGTACCCTGGTTCTTATATAATTTTCAGGAGAAAGAGGCATTTGAATTACTTTGCCTTTTTTTTTAGCCATAACGGAAAAATTTGAATAAGTTATACTGAAAACGGAATAGAATTGTGCATTTTGTAATCAGTAATCAGATGCCAGTAATCGGTTAAATTTCACACTGATTACCGATTACCGTAGTTACTGATTACCATTTGTAAACGTATAAATTCAATCAGTTCATGATATAAAAAATTAAATTCAATAATAAATTTACTTATCAAATCCCGGCCTTACAAATTTACGCGCATCAGGAAATTCTTTTTCAGTGTCTTTTCGCATTTTATCAAGTAAGGCTAGCATGGAAAGGATAGAATCTTCTTCTTCGGGAAAATGCTTAAATATGTTTCCCCATGCTGAAATGCTTCTGTCGATGCTTATGAGGGCAATTTTTGCAGAGCCATCGGAATCCTTTGGGAAATCATCATCCTCTCCGTCCCTTCTTCCCATAAGGGCACGATAAATTTTTGCAGAGATAAAAAAAAGATACCATTGAATAATTTCAAATGCATCGGCAATTTCATCCACTTCCGAATCGAGCTGGTCTTTTTCAGCGCCCAGTTGTAATTTTTGATTCAGTTCATTTTCCTTATTTTGAAGAACTTCTTTACGCCCTTCTATCCATTTTCGACCTAACTTAATGTATTTTTCCGAACCCTTATAACATGGGTGTTGTTTTGTGATTTCTTTTTCAATTTCCCGATCATCGATTTCATTTTGATCAACTTCAATTTTATTCAGGTCTATTCCATGTTCAGCGGCTGCTTCAGCGAGTAGTTCCATGGCCACCTGGAAATTTTCATGAATTTTATTCCAGAATTTTTTATTATTCATGTCGCGGGTCTCATCATCATCATCATCTCCCATTGCATAGTTCATGCAGCGTTTTGTGAAGGTGCAGCGCTCGCACCAGCGGTCGCAGTAATTATAAACTCCCGAAATAAATTTTGGGTTCTTCGCTAATTTTTTTACCTGTTCTTTATTCGGCATTGTTAAATTAGTATAGTTTTTTGTATCTTTGTGCAGTTATTAACCTAAATGATATCAATATGGATAGCTGCCCAAAATGTAAATGTAAAAATTTTCGTAAAGATGGTATAGTTAAATCTAAACAAAGATATTTATG
>JAZDMF010000280.1:0-11032 GCA_043801235.1 Bacteroidota bacterium
ATTATCTTCTTTTATTACTATTAGAAAAATTCCATTGGGCAAATCAGAAAGATCAATTGTAGTATTTGTTCCTGGTTCGGGATGTATGGATTTAATCGGTTGTCCGATCAGATCTAATATCATGATATTATTAAGTTTTAAATTTGAATCGTAGGATATGGTGATGTTGTCAGATGCAGGATTTGGGAAAATACTTATATTTTGGCTCTCTGATAAATTATCATCAATATCGGTTATGTGAATATATGAGTTTATGTTAGTGGATCCCATACTATCACTTTTTAGGAAAAGGATATTAGAAATTCCCAGTCCCATACTTTCTGTTGTGCCTATTATCGCTAATCCACCGGATAATGTGTTAATACATGAATAGGCAACATCATTATCTTCACCTCCATAGGTTGGTCCGGTAATGAACCATCCATCTTGATCAGTGATTATCATATAAAATTCCTTAGAGCCTACATAGCCAAAACTTGTGGTATATCCCACACTAAAGAATCCTTTCTGAGGCATCTCAATAATATCGTACTGTTCTTCATCATTAGGGCCTCCATAAGTATTGATCCATTTCTTATTGCCAGTTGAATCGATTTTTAAAATGCATGCATCCTGTCCCTGTGCATTAAAGTCATTAGTGGATCCGGTGATTGCAATGCCATGATCAAATGTTTCAATGCCTGCAAATGCCTTATCATCCAAGGTATCGCCGTATGTCCTGCTCCAAATGCTGTCACCGTTATTATCAAGTTTCATCAGGTATGCGTCGTAACCGCCATGCCCGAAACTATTGGTAACACCAGTCATTATGAAGTTGCCATCATGGCAGTAATTTATGTCATAACCTATATCGGTATTCAATCCACCATATGTTTTCATCCATACAGAGTCGCCGTTCTTATCGGTTTTCAGAAAGAAAATGTCATTATTACCATTTCCATAGCTATAAGTTTCACCTGCAATTATAAAACCGCTGTCGGGCGTTTCAATCAGGCTGTGGGCAAGGTCCCAGTTGCTTCCTCCATAATTCTTCATCCATTGTAAATTGCCTGCAAAGTCAGTTTTCACTAACATGATATTGTAATCATTATTGTTTTCAGGAACTGTCATATAACCTGTAATGACAAAACCATTATCTTTTGTCTTCACAAAATCTTCTGCCCAGTTTACTTCATCATAGCCATAAGCTTTATCCCACATATAATTGCCATACTTATCTACTTTTATAAGATACATATCAGTATTTCCGACAAATCCGCTTTTATTTCCAAGCAGGATGAAACCTGAATCTGCAGTCTGAATTATTTTTTCTCCGTAGTTGTATCCAATCAATCCGTATGATCTTATGAATAAAGAATCCTGTGCGGAAAGATTCCCTGCTAAAAATAAAAAAAGTATTAATATCTTCACATTGTACCTCATCAGAAAAAATATTTTTTTATTGAAACATAAGCCCCCTGTGCAGTTTGCGAATAAGGATTAATAAATCCGTTCAGGTAATTTGTTCCTATATTGATTACCAAACCTTTTCCGAAACGGTGGGCATATTCAATCCCCGTGTTGATATTGTGGCTTTTCAATGGGTTGCTGCCAGAATACCCGCCATAATTTATATTCACTGAAAAAATATTGTTTTCTCCGAAGGCGTAAAGAGCTTTCAGCATAAACAACAGATCGTAATGAATGTATAATTTTTTTATGAGGGAACCTTCGATGCGGAATTTATCGGATAAATTATACAGGTACGAAATTTTAAAGCATGCCGGTGTGAGCATGAAATAGGCCATTGCAGTATCAGCATACGTATATGTATTAATGACACTGTCAGGGTTTGAATTACCGAAAATATTTCCTTCAATGTCCAAAGGATCGTCAATAATCACTCCTTCAAAATGAATGGCAGTGTCTTTTGTGAATTGCTGTGAATTTTTGTTCCAGCGAATAAAGCCCAGGTCGGTTACGCTGAAACCGAAACTGTTTTTTTTATCAGTGAAAAAAGAATAATATATATTCAGTGAAGTTCCGAAACCTTTGTACACTGCACTCCCTGATGTGTCGCTTCTGTTTATTTCATAAGCAGCCGAAATATCAATGTATTTAGCATCTTTTTCTGTGTAAATGCTGCCATGATCAATATTGATCCGGGTGTTTTGAATTCCGTTATTTATGCTTATTCCCAAACCAAAGGAATGATGCAGCCTGCCATTCCCGAACTTTGAAACTACTCCAAGCTGAAGCTGCTGGTAGTAAATCAGGTTCAGCGAAGAATTGCCGATATCAGCCGTCTTCCCTTTGTATTGTGTATTGGCACCATAAAAAAGTTTTAAAACATCACGGGTAACATCCATGTCAATATGGTAATGATTTCCGTAAGAAACAAAAATTCCCATATCCGTTGTTCCTGCAAAAGTGTCGGGAAAAGTAATGAATGAAAGCCTGTCATTATAATCAAAACCTGTAACATTGTTTTTATCCAGGGCATCGAACATCCATTGTTTTGTTGTGATGTCGATACTGTCTTTCCAGAGAAAGGTATTCATGAAATGATTGCTGACGGAGGAAGAAGCCAGGTCGATATTTGCGCCAATGTATGCGCATGCTTTGTATCTGCCGGTGGAAAAATAATCATTCTCCATTTGTGCCTTCAGGCCGGAGAAGCAGGAAATAAAAAATAATATAAAAAATATTTTTTTCAATGTTCGTTAACCGTCATGTTGAAATCGCCCGTGAGTATCATGTCGATAGCGTAATTGCTGTATATTTTAATGTAATGCCCCGGATGCGCCGTGTTGAATTTTACTGTCAGTATAATTTTTTTTGCATGGAAAAGATTATCCAGGCGGTTTCCGTTTACAGCAATTTTGATCTGGGTTTCCTTTTTCCCGATGGCTTTGTCCTGCGCATCAAGAGGCGCTGAAACAATAGTATTGTTAAGCGTCATCAGCGAATCTGTAACCAGGTTATTTTCATCCAGCAGATAAATCTGTGAAGTGGCACTGAAAGGAAATCCGTTATCGGCGAACAGTGTTAACATGCCGCTGTTCACGGAATAACCTTCCGGTTCGCTCAGATGAAAATCAATGGTGTCGGTAAGTGTAAGGTTTGTGGCAATAACCGATAAGGGTATTTCAAGATCGAGGTTTGCATTAAATCCGAATCCGTTATAAATAAAATCATTTCCGCCCGAAACATTGCCAAGGGGATTGGTGGTAACATCGAGTGAATATTCGATTTTATCGGGAAGATTTTCTATCAGTTGCTTGAAGTTGGAATTATCGAGATTGAAATTATAATGTGTGGGATTAACGGGTGAAGACGGATTGTATGTTTCCTGTGCGCGGTTAATATTTATCAATGAATTGATGATGGAACTGTTCAGTGTAACAGTATTTCCGTTATGGCTGTTCACCGATTTTATTTCATGGATCAGCAAACTTGCGTCAACTCCGAATCCGTTCGTTACTGAAAGCACAAGGTGCAGGTCTTCCAGCAAAAGAGAACCATCGGTGATATTTTTAAAAAGATCGAAATCAGAAGTTTTTATTCCGCTTTCAATAGTTTGTGTTCCGAAATAACCTTTGGCATAATCGATCACCAGGCTGTTGAAGGTAGCAAGTATGCTGAGGCTGTCAAGATGTGTAATGTTTACAGGGTTTCCGTTCGGATCGATCCACGCCTGAATGATTGATGTAAGAATGTTGGCGCCCGTACCATCAGTACCGGTAAGGTCGAATGTATAACCTGAAATGTCGACACTTCTTGTGTACATGGTTGGACCGCTTGAAGTAGAAGCAGGAACAAGGTCGGTAAGTTCAAGGGGAGTTCCGTTATTTGATGCGCAGGGGATGTTGTACTGGCAGAGGACTTTTTCAGCGATGGTGTTTTTTATATCAAGGTTTACATAACCTGATTTAATAATAATTTTTGTTACAACGGCATCGCCCAGGTCAAGTATTTTATTGTCAGTTGTATTAATTATTTGCTGATTGGGTTGTGCAACAATATCGATAGGAATATGGAAAACAACCTGTTTGATTGTGTCGGGAATATCCACAAGAGAATCAACTGAAAAACTATAAAGAGTATTGTTATATACGATAGTAAGCGATGAATCAGCTTCCTGCTGTATTAGTGAATCGGCCAGAAGATTGTTAATGGTAAGTGAAGAATGAATCAATGGCGCTGACACATCGATATCCCAGCTGGCGCTGCCGAATTCCTTGCGGCACGAGAACAGCGAAAGTGCCAGAAGGAAAAATAAAATAATTTTTACAGTGTTCTTCATTTAATCAGATAAATAATTGCGTAAATATACGAAAATATCACAGATTAATGAATGAGGCCTATGTACTTTGACTGATTTCTGATAACATTGAATTGGTCAAACTGTGGACTGGAAACTGTAAACTATAACTCACTTTTTCTTCTTCTTCAGCCAATCGCCAAGCGTATCAAATTCGCGGCGGTAGAAAATACCCAGCCCTTGTGTATAAGGAGCATTCGAGTTTACAAGATCGATGGTATTTGATTTATTGAAACCCTTTACATGCAAACGTTCGGTAAGTTTGTATTCTATATTCACATCGCCCACAATATTGCTCGATTTCTGCGTGCCGCCGGAAGCCACCACATTGCCGTCAATGATAAGCTTGTCGTCCATAAACTGTGTTGAAAGAGCCACTTCAACTTCTTCGGAAGTAATTTCGCTGCCCGGCCTGTAATTTACACCAATATCAAATTTTTTACTTATCTGTGAAAGCCAGTTGCTGAGCTGGTTTGAAAGCAGTTCAGTTGAAGTTGAGCCAAGACCTGAACTGATGGCAGTGTACTGGATTTTTTCAAGAGGCATGAAACGGTTCAGAACAAGCAGTGAAAAAATCTGTTTGTTCATTTCCTGTTCATTATTGATAAGAGTTTTTACAAGCGTTTTCGTGCTTTCATCGCTTTTCGGCAAATCAATATCGAAGGTGATGGCAGGATTAAATATTTTATCCTTCATCCCAAGCAGGCAGTCGACCGGAATGAGTTTATTATATTCTTCCGATGACGAAGAATCGCCGGCGCTGATTACAAGGTCGTTTAATGAAGCTTTAACAGGATAAATAGCTGTGATATCGGCAATGGCATCGTACGGGCTGCCGTTCCACTTCAGGGATGATCCCTTTTGAATGATAAATTTTTTATTGATCACATTCTTTAGTGTGAAAAGATAATCCCCTTCATCAATTACATAATCGCCGTACATATTAAAGTCGCCGAGTGTTGTGATCTCCATTCGTATATTTCCGCTTCCCCTGGCTTTAATGATATCGCCGATTTTTGAATCAAAAATAATCTGAACATCGGCATCGGGTGTAACATCAAGACCAAAGTTCAGCGTCATTCCGGCAAGATCCACTTTATAATTTTCATCCCTGATAGTATCGGAGTGTTTTGTAACAAAGTGTATGTAGTCGTTATCCGATATTTCCTCATCACTGGTAATGGGAATGTAAAAACGCGTTCCTTTTTCGGTTTTTGCATCGATATCCATATTTATATTATCAACATCGCCGGTAATTTTTACCACTCCTGTAGCCCATGCTTTGCCGTAAAACAAACTGTTCATGGAAGCGTCGGTATTCAGGCATTGCAGATTATAGGTTTTAATGGTAACATCCAGGTTCATGTCGTTGAAATTATGATGAGTTATTTTTCCGTCGCATACTGCAGTATCGCCGAAAGCATCATTCAGCACCAGATGATCGAATGAAAACGAATTTTTTGTAACGATAATGCTGTCGGTGAAGGAATAATTTTCATTCAGGTAATCAATCTTCATTCCTTTCACTACAAGGTAAACATGCCCGTTCAGGTCGGGTTCGGCAGGTGTTCCTTTCAGCTTCAGCTTTCCTGTTGCAAAACCCTTGAAGCTGGAACAAAAGCTTTTCATATATTTTTCAAGAAGCTTCAGCTTAAAATTGGTAAGTGAAATGTCAATGTCAAAATTAGTGGTATCCCTTTCGGGGTAATAGCTTCCTGAAACGGAGATGGGATTGTTCGATCCGGTAGCTCCTTCATAAATGATATCGGCATCAATAAGTGCAGCTTTCTGTGCATCGTTCCAGTTGATTATCACAACAGCTTTTCCAAGCTTATCATTGTTCACATAAAAATCGTTGATTGTAAGGTTTGATATTATGTTGAGCGAATGATACACATTTGAAATATCGACAAATCCATTCAGGTAACCATCAATATCCACGCCCGACGAGGAATACAACATATCAAGATTGGAAACATTAAAACCATCAAAATTCAGATGCAGCAGTTCTGCGGGGTTCTCGGAAATGCTTCCGTCAATTTTCACTTTCTGGTGTTTCGTAGAAAAAATCAGGTTCTGAATGGCCACGGAACTGCTATCGAAGAATATAACATTGGCAGGATCGACGGACCATGTGGTATCATTGATAACCAGCTTTGCATCCAGGAATTTCAGCTCCAGTTTCGGCCGCATCGATAAGGAGAAAAAGCCTTTTATGTCTCCGCTGTTTTTTATCTGGTCGTCATTATTCTCCCATGTCAGCTGGTATCTTATGCTGTCATTTTTTGTAATGCTGGCAAGAGTGACATTATCAAGGCCAAGAGTATCAGAAAAATTTATTTTCTGGCAACCTACGTTCACGTGAATTTTTGAATCTTTTGTTTTGCCGCTGATGAAAAAATCCTTGAACTTATAATCACTGTATTCTGCATTGGCAGATGTGATGCTAAGGTCAAGCAGACTCTGATTCGTATTGTAGCTGCCTTTTAATATGGTGTTCGGCGAAACAGTAAGTTCGGGCATAAAAAGTTTGCATAAAGGAAGGGTGTTTTTCAGTTTAATAAAATACACGAAGTTCTGCTCCGGTATGCTGTCAAGGTTTTCCGTGATCCATGAACTGTATGAGGGAAGATATACTTTGATGAATTTTAATGATGAAAGATAAAGATTGTTGAACATGAAGCTGCCCGAGATATCGGCATCAAAATAATCCGAATTTATTGTCAGCGATTTCTTTCCGCTTTTTTCAGCGGTATTCACAAATTTGAAACTGCTGAGAAAATATTTTTCGCCTTTGTATGTGTACGAAGTATTTTCAGCCGATATAGACCCCTGAATATTGTCAATATCATCTCCTTCAAAGTTCAACTCCAGTTCTGTTGATAATGATGATAATGAATCGCCTTCAATGTCCAGAAAATGCAACTTCGAAAGTTTCAGGTTTTCAATACGCGACGCGACATTGAAAACAGGAAGTTCGCCGCTGTAATCAACCATTCCGGTAAAATCGAGTTTTACATTTTCATTGTTTATCTTCATGTAACCGTTAAACTTTTTCCGCTCAAGGTCGCCTTCAAGTTCTATGTTGGTGTAATGATAATTCCTGAAATCGATAGCATTAATGGTACCGTCCATTTTTACAGTGGCATTTTCGGCATCAAAGCCTGCTCCTGTCACATTTGCATTCATGCTGATTAAACCCAGTTCATCCTGAACATCCAGTATTTTTCCTATGTTCAGGTTCAGTGCTTCCACTTTTCCGTCGTATTCAATCAGGCCCGTGGTTTTATTATTTCTCAATGTAATATCGGTTGAAACATTTCCCATTTCGGTATAAAAATTCCCATACGCAACAAAATCATTATAGAATCCGGTAAATGCTCCTTTAAAACCAATATTGCCAAGGCGTATCAGTTCAACGGGTAATTCAATATGCTTCATGCCGGCCGATTCGGGAAGGCTGAACGCAGCAATATCATACTGGCATGTTTTGAAATTCTTCACATTGAAATGTATGTAGGTTCCTTCAACATCAGGTAAGCCGGAAACATTAAAATCGCCAAGGAAATACGTACCATCTCCATACAGGAACTGAAATTTCTTGCCTTTCAGATTAGCAACCTTTCCTTTTATTTCGCCGCAGATGCCAACAATATCTGTCATCCCATACAGATCAGGAGCGAAATAGGCAAGATCATTCAAAAATAATTTCGAAGGTTTAAGAAGTGCATCCATCTGCACTTTGGTGATAAAATCATTAAAGTCGTTGTAATCATTGTATGTAAATTTCAGGTGTAAGGAAAGGTTCGATTTCTGTGTGGTTATTTTCAGATTCTGAAGGTCTATTCCTGTTGAAGAAATCAGGGCGTCGGCTGAAAGGCTTTTCAAAATAAACCCGCTCCTGTCGGTCATCGACATTTTGCGGATGCCTGCTGTAATTGTGTCACCGCATAAGTAAACATTATTGAAATGAACATTCAGCGAGGAAATATCAAGGTTGCTGAAATTGATTCCTTTTTCCTGGGGAGAAGCATTTTCATCCAGATAAATAAAATTGTTATTTATTAAAACAAGCGATCCTATTTTAATTTTCCACCCCTGCCCTCCCGAAGTTGTTGTATCTTCAGAACTGAAATAATCCTGGATGAATTTATAATTCAGATATTTTTCATTCTTGTACTTAACCAGCCTGACCTTTGCATCTTCCAGAACAATCTTATCAAGACTTATTCCCTGCTCTTCATAAAAAATATCATTCATGTCGAGCATCAGGTATTTAGCATCAATAATGGGTTTCTGATGCTGATCATTAATTTTTACATCTTCAAGGATTACATCAAACATTATATTGATATCCACCCCGCCAATGGATACTTCAGTGTGTAATTTTTCTGATAAGTAGGAAGCCATTCTGTGTGTAATGTAATTCTGCACAAAACTTATTTGCAGCACAGAGTACAGCATTCCGGGCAAAGCCAGAAGGAAAAGGAAAAAATAGAGCAGTATTTTCAGGGTTTTTTTGATACCTTTGAAGTTTATCCTCAATCAACTTAACGCTACATGAGCATTTTTATTTTAGGAATTGAATCATCGTGCGACGACACATCGGCAGCAGTACTGGATGAAACCCGCCTTCTTTCTAACATTACAGCCGGCCAGGATGTACACATGAAATACGGTGGCGTAGTTCCCGAATTAGCTTCGCGCGCGCACCAGGCAAACATCATTCCTGTTGTTGATTCAGCCCTGAAACATGCAAATATAAACAAAAATCAGCTTCATGCCGTAGCTTTTACAAACGGTCCCGGATTGCTCGGATCGCTGCTCGTGGGCGCTTCTTTTGCAAAAGCATTTGCATTGGGTATGAACATTCCGCTTATCGAAGTGGATCATATCAAGGCTCACATCCTTGCACATTTCATTCAAAGCGGAAATAAAAAAAAGTGTCCCTCTTTTCCTTTTCTCTGCCTTATCATTTCAGGCGGACACACACAGATAGTAAAAGTTTCCGGTTATTTCGACATTGAAATTCTTGGCCGCACCATTGACGATGCTGCAGGTGAAGCTTTTGACAAATCGGCAAAAATCCTCGGACTGCCCTATCCCGGCGGCCCCATGATTGACAAATATGCTTCCCATGGCAATCCGGCACAATTCAAATTTCCTCATCCTTCAGTAAAAGGGCTTGATTACAGTTTCAGCGGACTGAAAACTTCCATACTTTATTTTCTTCGCGAGCAGGTTAAAAACGACAAGGATTTTGTAGAAAAAAATTTAAACGACCTCTGCGCTTCTATTCAGAATACCATTATTGAAATACTGCTGGGCAAACTTGAGAAAGCTGTAAAGCATACAGGAATCAGGGAAATTGCAATAGCCGGAGGCGTTTCAGCAAATTCAGCATTACGCAAAACTTTCCTGAAAAAAAGCGAAACCGATGGATGGATGGTTCACATTCCCCCTTTGGAATTCTGCACCGATAATGCAGCAATGATAGCCATTGCAGGATATTATAAATACAAAATGAACGAATTCGCTTCGCAGAAAACATCTCCGTATTCACGCATTAAATATTAAATTGCTTAATGGTTCAATTGTTTAACTGTTTAACTGTTAAATTGTTCTACTGTTCAATTGTTCAATTTTACAATTTTACTATCTTTAATTACCAATGGTTTCACATACAATAAAATTTTTAATTTTCATTTTACCCCCGTTATTTATCGGGATGAAATTTGAATTAAAATTCAAACTCTAAATAGTTTTTTCATCATGATTCATCATGGAATATCTCCTATTATTTTTAATTCCATAAAACACCATCTGGGGTATATTTCCCACAAAATAAACTGTTGCAAAAATGAAAATGATCTGAAATCCCTGTCAAAGGAAATTCTTTCTATTGGCCATTCGCCTCTTGACTTATATGTTGGGAAAATATTTCCCCCTGATATTTTAAAAGAAATTACCACACAACTTCAAAAAAAACAGAAATTTTCACGATACGAATTTCATCAATGGATAAAGAAAAATAACGGATATGCCCAGAATAGCCTTTCTGATCAATCGCTGTGGACATTGCGCTACCTGCCGGCAGAAGAAACATACATCCATATTCATCCGGCGCGTAAATCAAAAAATGCAATCCGAATACATTCCATTCTGTTAAAAAGTACAATAATTTATGCTGCTTGGAATAATATTACGTTCAAAAACAAAATTGATCCTGAAGAAATTAATTTTATTCGTTCCGAATATTTTTCATTGCAACCAATAAAAAAAATACCGGAAAATTTTATCCGGATATATGATAAAATAAAAAAAGGGCAATGACTGCTCTCATTGCCCGGTTGAACAAAGCACTGGAAATAAAATTTATTCCGGTGGTTTTTCTGTTTCGATTTCCTGCCTGACAATACTTTTTCCGTACCGTCCGAACTGGAAATGTGCAATGCGGAAAATATTTCCGACATCAAATGTCATTGTTTGTATATAATACCCTTCATAACCGCTGGGAAAGATCCCGTTAAACGGATTGCTTCCGTTGACAAGGGAAATGGGTTGCCCGTTATATAAAGCAGTTACAGTAAAATTAGTATTTGCATCGGGAATGCATTGTTTATAATACCATACCTGCACTTTAAAAGTTCCGAGAGGGATTGAATCGGTATAAAAAACATTTTCGTTGTTCACTGAATCGTAAACACAATTTGCGTTAGCATCCAGATC
>JAZDMF010000282.1:0-13786 GCA_043801235.1 Bacteroidota bacterium
CTATATTTATGTAACAGTAACAACATATGATGGATGCACCGGCATTGATGAATCTGTTATTCAGGTGTACGATGATGCGGGGATAAATGAATACAGCAATGCTGATATTTCAATTTTCCCTAATCCCGCAGTATCCCGGATTTCAATATCCGGCGTTCTTCCTTCTGATGATACAGGTATTGCAATTACAGATGAATTCGGAAGAATTGTAATTTACAGAAATCATTTAACACCTGCAGAGATACATGCTGTTGATGTTTCACAATTATCATCCGGAATGTATAATGTGAGAATTACCAGTACAAATTTCACAAAAGTGATGAAATTTATTAAACAGTAACCGGAATCAACTTATCAGGAAAACCACGCCGGTTGCGGCGTGGTTTTTTTTATTGTCAGGTTAATAACACCGGTTTGTTATTAAAATTCTGTTTAAGGTAACTTTCCTTATACCTTATATTTTACTTTTGCTTTTGTAGTGCAGAAATGCACATGATTTATTTTAGTTAAAATAGATTTTTCAAAACTCTTGCATAAATTCATGAATTCGTTACAGGAAATACTTAAAGACAAACGAAGCAGGCTTGCAATTTTTATTATTGCATGCCTTGTAGTGCTGGCAGTGTTTCTGATTTTCCGTTTCAGCGCAGGCAGTGAGCAAAAGACAGCTTTGAATGCAATACCCTCAGATGCTGCCATGATTCTTGAAATGAAGCAGGCAGGTGAATTACGAGAGGAATTATCGGTCAGTTCAGGAGTGTGGCGCGAGCTGATGAATTTTCCTCTTTTTGCTGATGTTGACAGGGAGCTTATTTTCCTCGATTCGCTTTTTGCAGGAAATGATTGCGCTTCGGGCATGCTGAAAGATCATCCTGTATATATTTCATTTCATTTGCTGAAAACGGGGGGGGCAGGAATACTTTATCTTACTGCATTGCCCGGACAGTGCAGTGCTTCCGAAGCCGAAGCTATGGTGATGAAAGCAGCAGGTGAAAAAGCCGTGATCAGCGAAATAGAGTTCGGGGGGGAATCCTTTACCGAAGTTTCACTCCCTGAAGAAAATATTAAATTCTATTATATAATTTCCAAAGGTGTTTTCATCAGCGGATTTCAGCCCGAACTGATAGCTGATGCTGTAAAACAGCAACAGTCGGATGCATCAGTTCCGCTGGATGCCGGTTTCGCTAAAGTACAATCCACTGCAGGGAAAAAAGTCCATGCAAACCTGTATGTGAATTTTAATTTTTTCCCTGAATTATTCGCTTTGCTTGCAGGAAAGGAAAAAGCGGTATTTATTTCTGAACTTTCAGGTTTTGCAGGATGGACCGCCCTGGATGTGAGCATAAAAAAAGATGCCGTTTTGCTGAACGGTTTTGCCGTGGCCGATACCGGCAGCGGATATCTTGGCCTGTTTTCAGATCAGTTGCCGCAAGCTATTGAAATTACAAGCGTAATACCTTCTTCGGCAGCAGCCTTTCTTTGTTATAGCTTCAGCGATTTCGACAAATGGTATAAAAGGTACAAAGCCTGGTTGCAGAAAAAAGGGAAACTTACTGCTTATAACACTGAGCTTGCAAAACTTAATAAAGAATACGATGCCGATGTGGAAAAGGAAATCACCACATGGATAGGCAGGGAAATGGCGCTGGTTTTGACCGAACCTGCCGATACCGGTTTTTCTGAAAATCTTTTTCTTGTAATAAAATCCGACAATATAGAAAATGTCACAAAGCTTTTAAAACCGCATTCTCAATCGCTGGAAAAGAAAATTGAAAAACCTGTAAAAACAACCAAAACAAAGAAAACAAAAAATAAAAAATCAAAAGATAATACCTCAGATAAAAAGGAAGAAACAAAGACAACGGAAGTCACCGAAATAAAAGACAATGTAATTTATGAGTATAAAATTCCGGGTGTTTTTCCTGCTTTGTTCGGGAAAATGTTCAGTGGTATTGAAGGCAGCTATTATGCTATTGAAGGCAATTATGTCATTTTTGGCAATACCCTGAGCGGACTGAAAAAGTTTGTAAAGGATTATTCTGAGGAAAAAAACCTTGACAACAATAACAGCTACCTTGCTTTTTCAAAAAATGTTTCGGCCGAATCGAATCTTTTTCTTTATTGCAATATCAGGAAATCGCTGGGCGTATTTATGAAATATGCAAATAATGTTATATCCGAATATATCGGAAACAATCTGTCGCAGTTCAAAAATTTCGATGCTTTTGCTTTCCAGCTGAAGACAAGCGGCGATATGTATTACTGCAATTTCTGCCTGAAAACAAATACAGTTGTTATCAGCGAATCCGATGCATTATGGAGCGTATCACTTGATTCCACCGTGTACGGCAAACCGGTGATTGTTCAGGACACTTCGGGAAAAGCACAGAATATTGTTGCTTTCGATAATGCCTGCAACATGTATATGATCAGCGCCGAAGGCGGAATTAAATGGAAGCTGAAACTGAAAGAAAAACCCCTGGGCAATGTTGAAGTGATCGATTGCAATAAGGACGGCAGGTTACAGTATCTTTTCAATACGGCTTCCTACCTTTATATTGTTGACTGCGATGGAACGCTTCATAAAAAATTTCCCGTGAAACTCGGTGAAGAATCTTCTGCGCCGCTTACCCTTGCCGATTATTCGAAGAATAAAGACTATAGAATTATTGTTCCCTGCAGCAGGAAAATTTATAATTATCAGAAAGACGGCACCGCTACAACAGGATGGAATATTGTAAAGACCACTTCCGATATAATTTCAAAAATATCTTATCTGAAATTCAACGGTGCCGATTGTTATGCAGTTACCGATAAATCAGGGAACATCTATATCTTCGACAGAAAAGGAACTGATTTTATTACACTGAAAGAGCAACCCATCTCAGCACCTTATTCTATATTCTACGTAGCCGCCGCTGCTGGTAAAAAAAATGCCGGCATCGTTGCGACCGATTTAAAAGGCAATATTATTTTAATATTGTCGAATGGAAGCATTGATAAAACTGCTGTTCCGGGACTGAGCGCGCAGCACTATTTTTTTTATGAAGACATAAATAATGACAGGAAAAAGGAATATATTTTTATTGATAAATCGAAATTATCTGTTTACGACAGTGAAAATAAACTGATCGGAAGTTTTACTTTTCCTGCCGATATTACTACGTATCCGGAGTATTTTGAGGATATAGGTACTGAAAATTATCTGGGTGTTTATTGTTCAAAAACACAAAAAATTTATGTAATCAATAAGGAATATTCTGTTAAGGACGGCTATCCGTTAAGTGCCACAACCCTTTTTGCTCTCGGGAGCCTGAATAATGATGACACATACAACCTTGTTGTCGGAAACGGCAGCAGCATTTATAATTATTCCTTTGAATAGAAGTGTAGGAAAAAACTCTTTTAAATTATATATGATGACATAAATTAAAAATTGAATGAAAAAAACTCAATCCGCCAGCTGGCGGATCAAATTCCAGGTTCAAAGCCAAAAAAAAGAAAAGAATAGGTAGCTTAATCATTATTGAGATGTCTGTGCACTCTTATTACGATGTTTTTTTGATAGTGATTTTCTCCTTTGAATTTGGGGCTTGGAATTTTGGACTTGATGCTTATTCACATTCTTCTGCGTAAAGTAAATAATATTTGCAAATCCTGTTCTTTTGTTATACTTTTATCACTTTATTTCAGGAAAAATATTCATGATATGATAAACAACAAATCCATTTCCTCTTCAGGAAAACTAATGCCAGCACTGGTTGTTGCACTGATTATTCTGGTGATAGCAGGACTCTCAATGCAGTCGTGTATAAAAAAAGAAGATTTTGATTTCGATAAGCTGGCGGGTTTTGAATATTCACCCAATTTTGCTGCTCCGCTCATTCATTCAAAACTTACATTGCGCGATATACTCAGCGATTTTGACACAAATCATTTGTTTGTGGAAGATGTTACCCACTTCCTTTATCTTATTTATAATTCTACTGTTTTCTCGCAGCGCGCCGATGAGATTATAAGCATTCCTGATCAAACTGTGAATACTGTATGGAATATTCCTGGTCCTATACCTGTTGGCAACAGCTTTGTGTTCTCTTATTCATCAAGTTATAATTTCACATCGGCATTTAATGAAAGGTTCGACAGCATAGTTATGAAGTCTGGCTACATCAATTATTCAATCAGTGCTGATCTCAATCATGATGCACAAATACTTGTTACCATCCCCGGCGCAAAAAAGAATGGGCAGGTTTTTAGTAAAACAATATCCTATGATTATCAGGGCAGCGTTCCGGTGAATATTAATGATACCTTCAACCTTGACGGGTACACTTTGGAATTTGGAAGTAACAACCAGATTGTAATTGATTATGAAGTTTCAGGACCAGGAGATTTAAATCCTGATATGTCACCACACAACGTTTCCCTTGGAGAATCATTTCTCTCCCTGAAATTTCATAAAATTTTCGGTTATATCGGGCAGCATACATTTATATTCAATCAGGACTCGGTTTATTTAGATATTTTCAAAAATAATATTTACGGTTCAATGTATTTCGAGGATCCGCGGCTTAACATTTATGTGAATAATGCTTATGGAATGCCCTTATCCGTGACCATCGACCTGCTCAGAGCTGAATCTGCAGTTAACCCTCCTTTCTTAGTCGATGTTACCGGAACAGGTGTGCCAGATATCTTAAATCCATGGATTATTGCTTATCCTGCAACTTCGCAACTTGGGCAAAGTGTGCAAAGTTCGCTGCAGCTTAATAATGGCAATACTAATACAGGTTTTAGCGGAATAAGAGATGCCATAAATATTTCACCCCACTGGGTCAGCTATCATGTTAACTCCACATCAAATCCGGCCGGTTATCCGCCTCCTGATCAGAATTTCGTAATTGATACAAGCCGTTTTTCAATTGATGCCGAAGTGGAATTACCAATGTGGGGCAGAGCCTGGGATTTCAGGCTGCAGGATACGCTCGACTTCAGTTTTGGCGATGATGTTGACATACTGGAATGGGTACTCTTTAAAATAAATACCGATAACGGTTTTCCGGTCAACGCTTCCATGCAGTTATATTTTGCCGACTCGGCCTTTAACAAAATAGATTCGCTGCTGGTGCCCATTCAGCAGGTGATTATTTCAGGTGTTGTAGGCCCCGCCCCCGATTACAAGGTGATTGCACCTACACATAAACTCACCACCAGCAAAATAGAAAAAAACAGGATAATGAACCTTAAAAATGTGGAGAAATTACTTATTTACGCTAAACTGGAAACAGTGAACAACGGCGCTACTATTATTAAAATGTATTCCGATTATTTTCTCGATGTGAAAATTGGCTTGCAGGCGCAGATAAAAACTACCGTGTATCCATCAAATCACTAAACCATATGGAATCGAAAGCAAAGAAAATGATTTTTAATAAATGCCTGGTTGCGTTTTTGATTTTGTCGGGATGCGCACAGATGAGTTTTTCGCAAATGGATAATACCATACATCTGCTACCCATAATTCCTCAGTCATCTTATACAAATCCTGCATTCAGGCCCAAAGCAAAATTTTATATCGGGTTTCCGGCTCTTTCATCTGTTTATGCCGGAGTAGCTCACAACGGCTTTGCCTATCGTGATATGATAAAAATAAACCATGCAAATAACGATTCTCTTGATATAACAATGGATAATGTTTTAAATAAACTTGCTAAAAATAATTACCTTTCTTTTAATGTAAATGAAGAACTTCTGGCTTTCGGTTTTAAGGCTAAAAAAAGTTATTTCAGTTTCAGTCTTACTGAAAAAGCATCCTTCCGCTTTGGATATCCCAGAGACCTGATATCTCTCGGGTGTGAAGGAAACGGACAATTTATCGGTAGTACCCTTGACCTGAGCGGTACCGGAATCAACTTCTCCTATTACCATGAGTTTGCATTAGGCTATATGCACGATGTCCGCATCAGGACAGAAACTTTTACCATAGGCGGAAGATTGAAATACCTGCAGGGATTGATGAATGTATGGACACAAAGAAACGACCTTACTGTTGATATTGCTGAAGATGATTTTGCGCACACCGCCAATACAGGCTTCCTGGTTAATATGTGTGGTCCGGATTCGTTACTGATGCAAATTGACAGCATTAACGGGGATTCTATTAAGGAAGAATTTGAATTTGATCCGCAGACATTTCTTTTGAACAGTACAAATAGCGGGTATGGAATTGACCTGGGCGCTTTTTATAAATTAAATAAAGATTTCTCTTTTGGCGTAAGTGTGCTCGATCTGGGTTATATCAAATGGAAGAAAGGTGGCGGAAATGATCTAAGGAATTATTCGAGCAATGTTCAGGATTTTATGTATGATGGCCTTGATGTGAACCAGTTCTTCAACCAGGAAGACTCGGTAATGAGTGAAAAGATGGATGAAATAATCGATTCACTCGCAAACATATTTAAAATATCATCAACGAAAAATTCCTATTCTGCACCTCTAACAACAAAAATGTATATTACAGCTATTTACACTATTACCAAACACGATAAGGTAGGACTGCTCATGCGCAGCGAATTTTTCAACAACCGCATGTATTCTTCCTTCACTCTTTCGTATAATAAATGGTTCTTTAATATGCTCAGTGCCGCTGTCAGTTATTCGGTAATGAACCGGAGCTACCTGAATCTTGGCTTTGCCATGGCTCTGAACCTTGGCCCGTGGCAAACCTATGTTTCTACCGATAATCTTTACTGTTTGTTCGATCCCGAAGGCACCCGCACAGTGAACCTGCATTTCGGCATAAACTTTATTTTCGGATATAAGGAAGCGAAACCCAATTACAGCCTGTTCAGAGATACACCAAAGGAATCAATTAAGTAAAAATCCCATACGGTTACCCCTGTTTGCATGGGATATAACAGCCTCTTATACTGACAAAGTGAGGTGTGAAATATAGTTTTAGCTTATTCCTCGTGCTCAGTTTCAAACTACATATAATTTCAACTCTTGTTTACCGGTATTTTTTGCCTAAAATTGAATAAAATTGGTTTATATCATTTAATATTCTAATTTTGCACCCTTAATTTTTTGAATAAAAATCCATATAATTTATAAGTTATGCAGAATAAAGGTGCTATTAAATTTTTTGCAATTGCATTTGCCCTCGTTTGTCTTTTCCAATTGTCATTTACATACTTTACAAATCACACTGAAAGCAAAGCCTCGGACTATGCCACAACCGAAACTGTAACTGCGCAGGCAAAAGAATTAGCCAAAGGTGATGCCATAAAAGAAAAACTGATTTACGACTCGCTGGTAAAAGATAAAGAAGATTTTTACCTCGATTCCATGCAGAACGAAGTGGTATTTAATTTTCTGTGGATAAGAAAATATACTTACAAGGATTGCAAGGACAGGGAGATCAACTTAGGCCTCGACCTGAAAGGGGGCATGAACGTAACCCTTGAAATTTCAGTGATTGATGTAATACGCGAAATGGCCAATAACAGCAAGAATCCTGTTTTTACGAAGGCTCTCGACCTGGCTTCGGAAATGGAAAAAACAAGTACCAAGGATTTTGTTACACTTTTCGGCGAATCCATTAAAGAAATAGATCCGGGTTTTAAACTGTCATCAATCTTTAATACGGTTGAACTGAAAGATAAAATTAATTACAATTCATCCAATGATGAAGTTCTTGCCATAATCAAAACGGAAACCGATGATGCCATCGACCGTACATACAATATTCTCAGAACCCGTATCGACCGTTTTGGTGTTACACAGCCGAATATTCAGAAACTGTCAACTGCAGGCCGGATTCTGGTGGAACTTCCCGGCATTAAAGACCCTAACCGCGTAAGAAAACTTCTGCAGGGAACTGCAAAACTCGAATTCTGGAAAACATGGGATGTGCAGGATGTATATTCACAACTTGAAGCTGCAAATACCAAACTTG
Organism: Bacteroidota bacterium; assembly: GCA_043801235.1. GTDB lineage: Bacteria > Bacteroidota > Bacteroidia > Bacteroidales > CG2-30-32-10 > DAOQAK01. Next base: position 7,958 of record JAZDMF010000282.1, read on the forward strand.
CAGAGTTCAGTAAAGTAGGGGATACTGCATTGGTTTCTGATACCGCCCTTGCCGATACTACCCTGAAAACGACTGCAACCAAAACAATTGATGATGATACAGCAAAGGATAATACTACCGACACCACTACTTCACTTGTAAATAAACTTAAGCAGGATACCGCCGGGAGTAAAGACCTGGCAGCCAAAGAATCTTTCGATCAGTATGCAAAGGAAAATCCTTTATTTGCTTATCTCAGGCCCAACCTGCAGCAGGGTGAAGACGGTAAATATTACCTGGGCAAAGGACCTAATGTAGGTTACAGCCTGGTAATCGACACACCCAAGGTGAATAAAATGCTGAACCTGGCCAATGATAAGAATTTGTTCAAAAATGATATCAGGTTTCTTTGGGAAGTAAAACCTTTCGATGATAACAAATCAATGCTCTGGCTTATTGCCATAAAAGTTGATGACAGGGAAGGAAAATCAGCGCTCGATGGAACAGTAATTACCGATGCTTACCAGGATTTTGACCAGAACAGCCAGAATGTTATTTCTATGACAATGAACTCGGAAGGCGCCAGCACATGGAAGCGGCTGACCGGTGACAACATCGGCAAAAGCATTGCCATCGTTCTCGACAATTATGTATATTCATATCCGGTGGTTCAGGGCGAAATTCCGAACGGGCATTCACAGATTACGGGTAATTTCACTCTTGAAGAAGCGAAAGACCTTGCCAATGTTCTGAAAGCTGGAAAACTTCCGGCGCCTGCTAAAATAGTTGAAGAAAGTATTGTCGGCCCCACTCTTGGTCAGGAAGCCATTAATTCCGGTTTATGGTCATTCATTGCCGCTTTCGTCCTTACTTTATTATACATGATCTTCTATTATCACAAAGCAGGACTGGTTGCCGATATCGCACTTTTTGTGAACATGTTTTTTGTATTCGGAATTCTTGCTTCACTTGGGGCGGTTCTTACCTTACCCGGCATTGCAGGTCTTGTTCTTACTCTTGGGATGGACGTTGATAAAAACGTTATTATTTATGAACGTGTCCGTGAAGAAATCCGGGCGGGCAAGGGCATACGGCTGGCAATAAACGACGGATACAAGCATGCATACTCATCAATTATTGACAGTAATGTAACAACTCTTCTTACGGGTATTGTGTTGTACATTTTCGGGTCAGGACCTATCCAGGGTTTTGCTACCACCCTCATCATTGGTATTATCAGTTCGCTGTTCTGTGCTATTTTCATCACACGCCTGGTTTTCCTGTGGATGATGGACAAGAACTGGACTATTACAGTATGGAGCAATGCAACAAAAAACATTCTCACCAAAGTCCGCATCGATTTTATCGGAATCCGGAAAAAATATTATATTTTATCTCTTGCTTTGGTTGCGGTTGGCATTATTTCACTTTCCTATAGGGGGGTGAGTTATGGCATCGATTTCCTTGGCGGAAGAACATATGTAGTGCGTTTTGACCAGGATGTCATGACCGATGAAATCAGGACTTCATTAGGAAATGTATTTGGTGATAAACCCGAGGTGAAAACTTTCGGACCCAACAACCAGGTCAAAATTACAACCTCTTTCATGATTGATGACAAAACCACTAAAGCCGATTCCATTGTAGAAACAAAATTATTCAACGGATTAAAATCGTTTTATAATACATCTATCAGCCTGGATGATTTTATTTCGCATGAAGAAGACAAGGTTCTCGGGAAACTCAGTTCCCAGAAAGTGGAACCCACCATTGCATACAGCCTGCTGCAAAAGGCTTATCTTGCCATATTCTTTTCACTGCTTATCATTTTCATTTATATTGCAATCCGGTTCCGCAAATGGCAATGGGGACTTGGTGCTGTTATTTCCCTTTTCCATGACACATTCATTGTGGTTACTGTTTTCTCATTACTCTATGGCGTGTTGCCCTTCACCCTCGAAATTGACCAGCATTTTATAGCTGCTCTTCTGACTATCATCGGCTATTCCATTATGGACTCGGTAATTATCTTTGACCGAATCAGGGAATATCAAACCCTTTATCCCAAGCGTGAATTGAAGTCAAATATGAATGATGCAATCAACAGTACCCTCAGCCGTACACTGAATACATCAGGCATTACTTTCATGGTTCTTCTTGCCATGTTCATTTTCGGAGGCGAAGTAATAAGGGGATTTACATTTGCTTTGATGATAGGTGTGCTTATCGGAACCTATTCATCTGTGCTCAATGCAACGCCTATTGCATACGACACTATTCAATGGCTTGAAAGAAGAAAAGCACGTAAAGAACAGAAAAAAATATAATAAGAATTATTTTTTCAGGAAGCCCTGTGATTTGCAGGGCTTTTTTTATATACATTTGCTTTATTATGCAGCCAAGGGTTCATAATTGAACTTTATGCTGAAAATATTGTTTAATTGTCTTTTTGCCTAATTGTAATATGCCAACAATCGATCCTGTCTGAAAAAATTATTATAACAATTTAACAATTTAGCAATATAGCCATTTATTTATATGAAACTTCTTTCAACATTATTGCTTTTTCAGGATATAAGCGGCGGAGAACTGATTCTTGTTCTTCTGGCTGTTTTTCTGCTTTTCGGCCCCAATAAAATTCCTGAACTGGCAAAAGGTCTGGCAAAAGGCCTCAGCAATCTTAAAAAAGCCACCGGCGACATTCGCGAAGAAGTTGACAAAGCTATTGACCCTATTAAAAAAGAACTTCAGGGCCATGCGGATACCTTAAAAGAAAGCCTTGGAATTGATGATAAACCTCAATCCCACGATAAGTCAATGAAAAATAATAAAACCGGTGAAAAACCTGCAGGGTAATTGCCTGCAATTTTTTTTGCAGAAACCTGTAACTTTATTGCAAATAAATAGTATGATGATGTTGGCAGCATTGCATTTGCCAAAGTTTATCATCAAAAAGCGTAAACAAATTTTAATTTTGGCAGATTTTATTTTTTTTCTTGGAAATATTTTCATTATTTTAGCAGCGTTTTAGTGAACTTAAATATAACAATATGAAAATTTGCAGGCTACTCCTTACAACATTCATTGTTTCAGTTTTGCTGGTTTCGAACTCATTCGCGCAGAAAAACTGGGCACTGGATGCTGATAATGCTTTTCAATACAAGCAATATTATGAGGCTATCGGACTTTATAAAAAGGCTTATACAAAAATAAAGAAAAATAAAGCTGAAAGAGCCCGTGTCATTTTCCAGACCGCTGAATGCTATCGTTTAACAAACGATACCAAGCAGGCTGAAGTATGGTACAAAAAGGCCATCGGTGTCAAATATCCTGATGTGTTAACTACTCTTTATTATGCCGATATGATGAAGGCAAATGAAAAATACGAAGATGCCATTGTGCAGTATAACGCTTATAAGGAACTTGCACCCGATGATACCCGCGGTACAAAAGGCGCCGAATCGTGTGCCCTTGCACAGCAGTGGAAGGACAATCCTACCAGGTATGAAGTGGAAAATGTGAAGCAGTTTAATTCAAAAGACATGGATTTTGCTACTACTTATTACGACAAAAAATACAAATCGCTGATTTTTACTTCCACCCGCGAAGGCTCTACAGGAGCGGAACTTGATTTTTGGACAGGTCAGAATTTCAGCGACTTGTATCTAACGGCACAGGATAAAAAAGGTACGTGGAGCACACCGTCCACTGTAGGTGAAAACATCAATACCAAGTTCAACGAAGGTGCTGCATGCCTTAATGATAAATGCAACGAAATGTATTTTACCCGTTGCGGTGTGGAAAAGAAAAAAGAATTAAGCTGCCAGATATACATGGCCAAGAAAAAAGGAACCGCATGGGATATCCCAGACGTAGTTCCCTTGGGAGCAGACAGTTTTACATACGGCCATCCTGCTTTATCAAGCGATGAACTTACCCTCTACTTTGCATCGGATATGGATGGCGGCTATGGCGGCAAGGATATATGGATGGTGAAAAGAACCAAGAAAACAAAAGCATGGGATGCAGCGGTGAACCTGGGAAAAAAAATAAACACCGATGGTGATGAAATGTATCCTTTCATACGCGACGATGGCATGCTGTTTTTTGCATCAAGCGGTTTGCTCGGTATGGGCGGCCTCGATATTTTCAAAGTGGAAAAGGTGGGCGATAATTTCGGTAACCCGACAAATCTTAAATATCCCATTAATTCGGCCGGCGATGATTTTGCCATTATTTTTGAGGGCAAACTCGAAAAAGGCTACCTTTCATCAAATCGCAAAGGAGGAAAGGGAAGCGATGATATTTATTCTTTCTACCAGCCTCCATTATTATTTACTCTTCAGGGAACTATTTGCAACGACAGCAGCAAAACTACTCCCAAAGAAATGATCAAAGGCGCTATCATTACTTTATCGGGTTCCGATGGCACAATTATTTCTGATACTACCGATGCTTTGGGTGCTTACAAGTTTGATAATAAACAGTTTTTAGGAAATACCTCGTATGTCATTGAAGTTACTTCAAAGGGATATTTTGGAGCTAAAGGGAAAGAAACTACATTAACACTTGAACGCAGCAAGGATTTCGTTCATGATTTCTGCCTTATTCCAATTCCTAAAACTGCCATCGTTCTTCCTGAAATCCGCTACGGTCTTGCTGAATGGGATTTAAAACCCCAGTACCAGGATTCCCTGAACGGTTTAATAAAAACTCTAGAAGACAATCCGCAGCTTGTTATAGAACTTGGATCGCATACTGATAACCGCGGTTCGCTTGAATACAATGATTCCCTTTCGTTCAAACGTGCAAAATCGGTTGTTGATTACCTTATCTCTAAAGGCATTGCCGGCGACAGAATGGTGCCAACCGGTTACGGAGAAAGAGTTCCGCGTACCCTTTCAAAAGATATCACTGTAAAAGAATATGTAAAGGGTGGATTACTTGTAACTATGAAAACCCCTGTTAAATTTACCAAAGGCACTTATCTGACAGAGGAGTATATCAATAAATTTACCGGCGATGAAAATAAGTTTGAGGCAGCCCACCAATTGAACAGGCGTACTGAATTCAAGGTGCTGAGAGACGATTATGTTCCAACCAACTCCTCGGGTAACACACCTAATATTGATATTAAAATCGATACCAATGCCGTTCAGGATACTACCAAAGAACAGAACTATTACCTCGATCCTGAAAATCAGTTAGATGGTTTATATGATAACGGGGCTGTTGGATATTTTGAGCAAGGTGCTCCGGCAATAATAGAACAGAACAATTTCGCTGTCTTATCGGAAAATAAATACAGGTAGCTTGTATGATATATCGGAAAAGCGTCCCGGTCAGCGATCGGGACGCTTTTTTTAATTTTGATGATGATGAATGAATTCAGGTACAACAGGCGGGGGGCTTCTGCTTCGAAAGACGATGTTCATAAAGCCATTGCCGGTATTGATAAAGGCTTGTTTCCAAAAGCATTCTGCAAAATAGTTCCCGATTTCCTTACCGGAAATGATGATTATTGCATTGTGATGCATGCCGACGGGGCAGGAACAAAATCATCGCTTGCATACATTTACTGGAAAGAAACAGGCGATATCAGCGTGTGGCAGGGAATTGCACAGGATGCAATTGTTATGAACACCGATGACCTGCTTTGCGTGGGCGCTACCGGTAATATTCTTATTTCATCAACCATAGGACGCAATAAAAACCTTATTCCCGGCGAAGTGATTTCTGAAATTATTACCGGAGCCGAAAAATTCCTTGAAAAATTGAGGTCGCTAGGTGTAGGAATATTTTCAACAGGCGGAGAAACTGCTGATGTTGGTGACCTGGTGCGCACAATCA
>JAZDMF010000291.1:0-3049 GCA_043801235.1 Bacteroidota bacterium
TAAATATTTTGACCTGTGAAATCTAATTTGTTACTTTGTGTTCTCATAAGTTTCAGTTTTTTTATTTGGTTAGTTTTTCGTAATTCAAACCTAATAATTATTTCTGAAACTTATTTTTTGCAAACATACGGCCTACCGGCAAGGCAGGCAAGCTCAGCATGACTTATAATTTACATTTAACATAACACTAGCCTTTTCAGTAAAGAGTTTTTATCCTCTCTTCATAATTTCGCTAAGGTAATACAAATTTGAAAGGACTATTTTTAATCCGTAGTTTTCAGATTCGTCATCATGCATGTCTTCACTAAGGTTCTTCCTGTTTACAATGAAAGAGTTGTTTATCCATTTCGAAAATTCTTCTCTGTAACATTTGAATGCACGGGTTGCACATAAAGGGTCGCTGTCGTATGAGGCTCTTCCGATTTTTTTTGCAGCATGGGCATGAACAAGCCGGAGTTTACCGATTGCCGAAATCAAATCACGGGGTCTGTATCCTTTGCCGGTCATCATTCTGTATAATTCAGGATTGGTTTTCTTAAGAATATGTGCATATAAAAGCTGTCCCTTAAACCTGTACATCGGATTATGCTCCAAAAACCTGCTGTATGCTCCTGAAAACCTCGTATTTTGTATTGCTTTAAAAAAATCAAAATCAATAAAAGGGGTACGGTTCATAATAAAATGCGATTGCATGTTTATTTCCGGGCCAAAATACTTTCTGAAAATTTCCTCCCATGTGAAGGCATACAAAAGCTGATTTGGCGGGAGTTGATTTTTTTCTGATAGCAGGTTTTCTTTAATGTCCTGAATAATGGAATCCCTTACTTTGTGCAGTATGGAAGGTTCAATCCAGCGCATTCTTTTGTCGTTAAATATTTCTTCCTCCCAGTTATTATTATGCCGGCTGCCAATAATTTTAAGCATAGCAGGTGAAATAAGAGCACCGGTAGAATGCATAGAACGCAACAATTCACTTCCGAAATTTCCTGTGATAATAAATTTGGTGTCCTGAGAAATGATACGGGCAGCGTGGAAGTAATGTGCCCGCGAAAAAGAAGCGCATCCATCCGAATACAAGATAATTTTTTTTGCGGCCTCAAAATAATACCTGTCAATATATTCGCCGGAAAGTATGAAGGGTGTGAAAGGAATTCCAAGTACAGCGCATTGTTCTTTCGGAAGTTTCAGGTCGATGGAGTTTTCTGTTCCATATGAAAAAGCCGAGAAGTTCTTTCCTTCCTTTTTTGCTATAGCAACCAACACCCTGCTGTCGAAACCGGAGGTGAAGCTTGATAAGAATTTTTCGGATGGCATATATCGGGAAGCGGTTCCGATGAACATGTCTGCCATTTCGTTAGCAGCTCTATCGCAGGAAACAGGGTTCGTTATAAATAAATTTTTTATTTCAGTATGTTTTGCCACCTCAGTTTTATTCTTTATTAACCTTATGAATGAATTGGAGGGGAGGGTGGTTATTTCTTCAAACCATGTTGAATTAAATAATGCATAATTAAAAAGAGTTCGTTCCACAAAAAACCGTGCATCGATTGTAAGATTATTTCCCGCCCTGCTGATTATCTCAGGCAGGCTGCTTGATATGTAGGTGTATCCTGAAAAATTATAAATGTACACCGGCAATATTCCAAATAAACTGTTTGATACGATGCATTCACCTGTTCCGTGGTCTGAACGTATGAGGTAGTACATGCCCCTGATTCCATAGGGAAACTTAAATTTACTTTTATCTTCTGTTTTTTCAATTATTTCCTTCAGTTCAGCAATTTTATCGGGTATGAAATCGCCAAGTATATAATAATTAAATTGTACTGATGAAAACCGGATAAGTTGAAATTTTCTGGAAGAAGGAAGGAATGAAATATAAGATCCGGGATTTTCATGAGCTTCTGAGTTTTCGCTGATCTCACCCGAATAATCATTGTTGTATTTAATAATGAAAACCATTTAATACAAAATTAAGCAAGAAAGCTATTCCATAATTTCTTTAATTGGTAAAAGGGAAATCTCCTGAACTCCGAGTTCAGCCGGGTTATAAATTTCATCTTTGCCATATAACGGCTCCGGCTTCCTCCGATACCAATCCTTTCAGGCAGCCTTTCTATAGAATCGGGAACAGGAAATTTGCTTCCTTTTGTGGTTGCCAGGTATCCCAGATCAACAGCCATTTTATGAACGTAATCATTGTGATCGCCATGAGGCCAGCAACAAAATTTTACAGTATTACCAACTTCTTTCTCAATAATGTTTTTTGAATCCGCAAGTTCATGAACCAGTCGCCTGTTATACTCTTCTTCGGTTTCGGTATGTGTAATAAGCCTGTTTTCGTTTTTGTATTTTTCGTACACCGGCCGGATCTTCGCAAAACATTTTTCAAAGAGGTATGAAATATTTTTCCAGTCAGTCGATTTCAGAATGCCGGCAGTATCGATAAAAAAATCCGGATTAATTTCAACCTTGCGGGCAATGACCGATGATTTTTCTTCAAAAAGCGGGTATCCGAATGGCAGAAGATTTATAAAATCAGGATCGTTGATATAATATGGTTTCCTTTCAGGGAATAAATTTCCTGCCGGATAGAGGCAATCATTTTCGGGGTGATGAAATCCTGTTATTTTATCCGAAATAAAATATTTTGTGTGGGTAAAAGTATGTGACTGAAAATCGACAAGTCCGCTTTTATACATTATCCGGATTTCGTCCCAGCTAAGATAGCCCCAGTGCTCAAGTTCTCCAATGGATACTTTTTCGTTCCAGTAATCATCGAGATTTTTTCGCACTCCGTTTTTTTTATCAATAAAATCAGGACTGATGAAAATAGTTGCCTTGATCTGGTATTTTTTCAATAAAGGAAAAATATAAATCCAGTTATCGGCATATCCGTCATCAAGGGTCAGGCAGGCTGTACGTATTGCTTTAAGGATGTTTTCTTGCCTGATTCCGTATAATTCATCGAGGTGGATCATTCGGTAATGCTGATTCTGCAGGTACTTCAGGGCATCTTCAAAAATGGGCAGCGGAATGGTAAGATAAT
>JAZDMF010000024.1:0-7373 GCA_043801235.1 Bacteroidota bacterium
AGATACAAAAGCAATCACGCCCTGATGATTCTTGAAGGTTAATTTGTTCAGCTTTTCAAGAGGTACGTATTGTATCGGAATATCTGTTTCCCTTGCAATTTTCTTTAACTCGCGTATGGTTTCATGGCTGCCGAGCGTGCTTTGAAGCATTATGCGGTCTATTTCCTTTCCCGATTTTATTGCCTCAATAACAGGGTGAATGCCGAATATGATATTTTCTTTTTTCATGAGTTGCAAATGTACTAAAAAGAAGCAGAACATTGAAATGATGCCGGATGAATTGATGACAGTGGGAGTCTTTTCAAATTTTTATGAAATAAATGACATTCAATATTATTTTGTGATTCCTGCTGAAAGCAGGTTTGTGCTTTCGTGTTTTGGTGGCAGATAAAATAGCCACTAAATCACAAAAACACTAAATTTCTCAAAATGATAAGTGAAATAAATCATGTAAATTGAAACAGTCTCTATAATGCTGAAAAGTTGTAAGGGGTATGGAATATTTTTTCTTTATAGCGTTTGTTTGTTATAAGTAATTACTAATTTGGTCTTTTAAAATTCATTAAACATGAAACGATTTATTATTCCATTCCTGCTTTGTATTGCTGCAAATTCAAATGCCCAGGTAAATTATGCAAGTTCATCTGAAATCAAACAATTTTTGAAATCGAAAACGATGGTGGTGAAAACCGATGATCCTTTTTCATCGTTGGATTCAGTGCTGGAGGTGTATATGAAAAAAATCTGGACCATTACTTCTTATGAATTCATAACAAGCGATGAGTTCGAAACAAAAATGTCAAGCACTGCATATTCTTTCATTTTTTTATCGGAAGGTGAAATTAAGGAAGGCGGCACAACATGCACCTATGATATTCTGAACCTTATCCTGGGAGGAAGTACGGACTTAAATATAATGCCCGACCTTGGCTCGGTTCCATTATGTTATACTGAGCAGGATGAAAGCATTTATTTATATAAGGTTGGAGGTATTCTTCAATTCATGCAGACTCATGTGAATTATGCAAGCGAACATCCTTCCATTACCCCGGCGATTGTAAATAAAGATTCCGGCTACGATATAAAAAAAATGGAATTGTGGTTAGTGAAGGATGATCTTCCCTCAAGCCATAATACTACCGATAAAATTAAACTGATTTATTCGTATTCAGTGAAAATTGTAACTGCTGAAGATATCCGTAAAGCCGTAGAAAATAAAACTGAAAATGTTGTATATCTACATAAAATAGGACCGGGAACAACAGCCGCAGGATGCAAATGCTGGAAGTTCCTCGTTACAGCCAAAGACGGCGAAGTGCTTTATTACGACAGCCATAAAGTGGATTCATCCAGCCCTGATGCTTTTCTTGAAAAAGATTTTAAAAGCATTGGAAAATAAATAGAATCGCATAATGTCTGCGCAATAGAATTTAAAATAAGGATACATGAAATATAATCCGTAACGAGCTGAGTGATTTTAGTTTTATTAAGCAACTTTCCTGATATTTATACGTCTATTTCTATAGAAATTAGTAATTTGCAGGTAAAATTCAGGCATGTTTTATCATTTTGTGACTTTAAACGGCATTTGGTAATATTATGAAGACCATATCCAACACATTAAAACTTATATTTATCTTTCTTTGTTTTATTCCATCATCAGCATTACTTCATGCGCAAACCAATGCCAGCCTTATTAGCTCAAATAAAACATGGAATACTGAAAACCCATTCCGTTCTGATTATTTTATTGAGAATTACGGGCAGTTTAATAGCTGGATCAAGAATTCCGATTCTATTATCTATGCTTTAAACAGCGGAGAAAAAGTTTTTTTTACAAGATCGGGTTTAACATTCAGGATTGACAAGATAGAGGGAGGAGATCTGCGTGAAAAAGCAGAAAAAAAAGGAAGAGAAGAAGAACTGAAATCTGAAATTAAATCATACCAGATTTCCATGCTATGGCTGGGTTGCAATGCGGATGCAGAAATAGAAGTAAGCGGACAATCTGAAGCTTACTATACTTTCGGCGAAAAAGGTTATGAAAAAGTAAAAGCAAAAGGATATAAAAAACTTCTTTATAAAAACCTTTATCCCGGAATTGATGTTGAATACACTATTCCTGAAGGCAAAGGAGGAATAAAATATAAACTGATTGTGCATCCGGGAGCTGACCTGAATGTAGTAAAAATGCAATACTCACAGGATGTGGAAAAAATCGAGGTTCTGAAGGGTAATATTATTATTAATACACCGGCAGGAGAAATTATAGATCATGCGCCACATAGTTTTTATGAAGAAAATAATGATACCGTTCATTCCGCCTTTATTCTGAAAAATAATGTTGTGCAGTTCAAACTCCCTGATGACGTTTCAAAGGATAGGACTTTAATTATTGATCCGTGGACAATTGTTCCCACACTTTCCTCAAATAATTCCGCATATGATATAGATTTTGATGATATAGGGAATGTTTATTTTTCAGGAGGGACTTATCCTTTCACTCTGTGCAAATATTCCAGCGGGGGTACTCCCATCTGGACATTCACTAATCCCTCAGACTGGGATAACGCACAATATTGTTACTCGAAATTTTGTGTTCTCCATTTTTCTGGTACCATTTTTATCGGGGAAGGGTTTAATCCCTTTGCAGGACCAAGAATAATGAAGATCAATTCCAGTGGATTACTCATTTATACTTCGCCTAGTTTTACAGGAAGCAACGAAATCTGGCAAATGTTTTATAATCGCTGCACAGGTCAGTTAATCGGTTTCGGGGGAGGTACCGATGGTACTAATTATAACTTGCAGCAAATATCAGATACCAATGTTACCAGCAGTACCATTAATAATTTTAACGGCTACACCGGTGCATGCTGTAACGACATTACTTCTGCTATTATGGATTATAACGGAGATTTTTATGCATTAATGACTTCAGATAACGGAACTCCCAGCGTTAATAATCAATTACAGAAAAGCCTTTTTTCCTCAGGTTACAACCCTCCCTGTGCTTTTGATGTTGCATCTGGATATAGTTATGATGAGTGTTATAATTTCGGGATACCCGGATTTGCCGTTAATCCCAATGGAGTAACTGTAAGATCAAACTCTCTGGCAGTAAACAACAGTTATCTTTTCGGTTATGACGGAAAGACATTAAAAGCCTGGAATAAAACGAACGGAAACTTGCTGGGTTCGGCTGATGTCAATGCCGGATATGCTAACGGTGCATACAGAACTCATGAAGGTATTGCTGCAGATGATTGCAATAATATATATGTCGGAGGTACGAACATGGTGCATACATATACTTTTAACGGGGCTTCTTTCATTGCCGGAACATCCATTACTTCTGATATTTCTAATGAAGTATATGATATCAGGTCATCCAATGTTACAAATACATTATATGTCAGCGGGCTTGGTTTTGTTACTGTGACTCAATCTCTTCCTTGCAGCAATGTCAGCCTTCTTAACATAACTGATTCCGTTACCAACTGTCCGGGTAGTGCATGTGTTACAGTTTCTGGCGGCACTCCACCATATAATTATATATGGTCCAATGGTGCAACTACAAGTTGCATCAACGGACTTGCTCCGGGAATGTACATTGTAACGGTTACTGACAACTCTTGTATTATTCAGCAAGGCATTGATACAGTAACAATAAATTCCTCGGTTATTGTTTATGCAAGTAATAACACAAGCATTTGCGCAGGTGACAGTGCAGTTCTTTCTGCCACCGGAGCTACATCATACAGTTGGTCCCCGTCAACAGGTTTGTCATCAACAAGCGGTGCGACAGTTACTGCATCTCCGGCCACTACAACTATGTATATTGTCACAGGCACCACCGGAACTTGTTCCGGTATTGATACGGTAACAGTTTCGGTACTGCCAGATCTGTCCGTTTTTCTTGGAAATGATACTTCATTATGCGGGGTAACTTCCTTTGTACTAAATGCAGGCAATCCCGGAAGTACCTACCTGTGGTCGACCACTGAAGTGACCCAGACCATTTATGTAACAAGCAGCGGCACTTATTGGGTGTCTGTTACCAATGGCAACTGCAGCGGCAGCGATACTATAAATATTTCAATTGATCCTGTACCCCTTGTTTCACTGGGAAATGACACATCTTTCTGCGGACTTACATCATATACACTCGATGCAGGCAATACAGGAAGTACATTTTTATGGTCGACAGGGGCCACTTCCCAAACAATTAATGTTTCAGCAAGCGGGAATTACTGGGTGTCGGTCACCAATGCCAGTTGCTCAGATATTGACACGATCAGTCTGACATTTGCATACTATCCCGTTGTGGATTTAGGCAACGATACCCTTTTATGCGGAGTATCAGATTATACATTGGATGCCGGCAATCCCGGTTGCACCTATCTCTGGTCAACGGATGATATTACACAAAGCCTTACAGTAACTGCCTCCGGGACCTATTGGGTTTCTGTCACCAATGGCAGCTGTTCTGCGTCCGATACGGTGCAGGTCACATTGAATTCACTGCTTGTTGAGTTGGGGAATGATACCTCCATCTGTGGAACTGGCACAGTTACACTTGATGCAGGAAATGCAGGAGCCTCATACCAATGGTCGACGGGTGATACTGCTCAGACTATCTCTGTATCTTCATCTGGAAATTACTGGGTGAGTATTATCAATGGGCTTTGTACTGGTTCCGATACAATCAGCATTGCATTTTTCCCTATCCCTGTTGTGGATATTAGTAACGATACAACCTTGTGTCCCGGCGAGTCAGTTGTTCTTGATGCCGGCAATTCCGGTGCTGATTATTTATGGTCGACCGGCGCCCAGAGTCAGATGATTTCAGTTTTTAATCATGGAATATACTGGGTTGTGGTTGAAAATGGAAATTGCGAGAGTTCCGATACAATAAATATCTACATGACACCTGAAATGGAACTGGGAAGGGATATGTCATTATGTGATAAAACAGATGTGACGCTCTCCACCGATGTTTCTGCATCCTCTTATTTATGGTCCAATGGTGCTACCACACCGTATATTACAGTTGATGTTTCCGGTGCATACTGGCTGATTGTTGAGATCGGCAATTGTGAACTATCGGATACAGTAAATGTTACAGGTGGAAACACAAGCCTGTATATTCCTAATGCTTTTACCCCGAACAGAGATGATATGAACGAAGTGTTTATGTCCCTGGGTGAGGGAATAACAAAATATAGCCTGGCAATATTCACCCGGTGGGGGCAAATGATATTTGAATCGGAAGATATGAACACCGGATGGGATGGTACCTTTGAAGGTAGGCTATGCCAGAACGGAATGTATGTATGGGTGGTAACATACCGTACTCTTTGCACAGGTGACCGTGATCTTCTGAAAATGGGAAGTGTTACTCTGATCAGATAGACTTTGATTTTTCTCAAATTTTTTATTTTAACCTGATTTCTTTTTTTCTTAAAGAAAAATAAACATTTTTTTATTTTCTTTCTTCCTTCTCCTATTAATAAATATTTTTTGATCTTTGTATATTCATATGTAAAATTTTATATATACAATTCATTAGAATTTCTTGATTTTCATGCAAAACTAAAATCCTTAAATATGAAAAAAAATGTTTTATTCTTCATCATTCTTTTGTACGCAGTAAATGCAGGCGCACAAGTAACCTCTAAAGAAGTTGTTTCAAAAGTCACTGATGTCACAGTTTATATGACAGGTGCATCAATAACCCATACGGCCGATGTCACTCTCGCTAAAGGTGATTATAACCTGCAGTTTTCAGGGATTTCGCCTAATATTAATCAAAAAAGCGTGCAGGTGTCAGCTAACGAAAATGTGAAAATAACTTCTGTTACTTATGTGATCGATTACCTTGCGGTGGAAAATGAGAGCAAGGAGATACAGGTATTGAATGACAGCCTTGACCTGCTTGCAAAAAAAATTACCACTTTAAAAAATCAACTCAGTGTATATGCCAGTGAAAAAGAACTGGTTCTTAAAAATTACGACCTGAAAGGCACGACAACAGGGGTTTCCACGGTTGAGCTTCAGAAAGCGGCCGATTTCTACAGGCTTCGCCTTACTGAAATAAATACCCTTACTGAAAAGTTAAATGACCAGAAAGAAATATACAATGAACTTTATACAAAGATTCAGAAGCAGCTGACAACCCTTAATTCAAAGAAGGGCGAACCGGTTTATAAATTAAGTGTGACTGCCAGTGTGAAAGCGGCCACCACTTCTTCTTTCACAATAAAGTATCTTGTTACCAATGCCGGCTGGGCGGCTTTTTACGATATACGCGCAACAGACGTCAGCAAGCCTATTGAACTCGATTATAAAGCAAAAGTTTATAATAACTGCAGCATCGGCTGGAGCAATGTAAAACTTACTTTGTCAACCGCCGATCCTTCACAAACTGCTCAAAGGCCAACATTAACGGCATGGGGACTGAATTATAGCTACGACATCTATAATGAAGAAAAGGAAAATAACTATAATACTACTGTCACCAATACATGGAATTACATGGCAGCAGATACATCGAAGGTGACCACAGGTACAAAATCATGGAATAATCAATACACAACCATTGAGGTTTCTGAACTGAGCGTGGAATTTGAAATTACCACACTGTACACTATTCCATCCGATAATAAAGTTTATTTTGTTGACATACAGACGCAGGAAATGCCCGCTACATATAAATATATCGCAATCCCAAAGTTAGACAATGATGCTTTCCTTGTAGCCAATATAACCGGATGGGAAAGCATGAACCTCATTGAAGGAACAGCGAATATATTTTATGCCGGAACGTATGTGGGGCAGTCATACCTCAGCACAAAATATGCATCTGATACACTGGAGATTTCCCTGGGGCGCGATAAAAAAGTTTCTGTATCACGAGTTAAAAAAGAAGATTTCAGCGGAAAGACCTTTATGGGCGGAAACATGAAAGAAAAACTTACCTATGAAATAAAGGTAAGAAATAATAACACTGCTGCTATTGAAATAACTGTTCAGGATCAGGTTCCTATTTCACAGCAGGAAGATATAAAAGTAGATGTATTGGAAACTACCGATGTTACACCGGATCCCCTGAGCGGAAAGCTGGTTTATAATTTCAAACTGGATCCTTCTGCAAGCAAGGTGATCACTATTTCCTTCTCTGTGCAGTATCCCAAATCAAAAGCTTCGAACTTAAAGCTCAATAAAACAAGAACTATCAGCTGTCCGAGTTTTTAGAATTGGTGTAGTTGAAGATTTTATACAGCGGAACTTTGTTTCGCTGTTTTTTTATTCCTTTGGTCAGACTTCGACAAGCTACCATTGACGTATTTTTCTAAATAACTAACATTGAA
>JAZDMF010000301.1:0-4302 GCA_043801235.1 Bacteroidota bacterium
TCAATAGAACCGTTTGTGTTATAACGAGCTATTGCAAAATCATAATTATAACCACCAGTTAAAGAATAGCCAGAGACTACGATTTTACCATCTGATTGTATTCTTACTGAAAGACCACAATCGTCTGTTCCATTGAAATCGGTAATTACTTTTCCTCCAGAACCAAAAGTATTATCAAGAGTTCCATTAATATTGTACTTGGAAATAGCAAAATTAGTATTTGGAGAAACGCCACAACCACCTGCCATGACAATCTTACCGTCTGTTTGAATTGCAACCGAAGATCCTCTTTCATAACCACCGAAATCTGTCGTTACTTTCCCTGCAGAACCGAATGAATAATCAAGAGAACCATTTGTATTGAACCTTGCTAAAGCAAAATCATAATTACCTTCATCAGTGCCAGCAACAACAACTTTATCATCTGATTGCAAAGCTAAAGAAGTAGCTTCACTACCATATCCAAAATCTATTGATGTTTCACCATTAGAACCAAATGAATTATCAAATGAGCCATCAGAATTAAAGCGAGCAAGAGAAAAATCATTAGCACCTGCAGCAATAATTTTCCCATCCGTCTGCAAGTTTAATGAATTTATGTATTCACCATAATTGGTCAGGACTTTTCCGCTATTCCCAAATGTATTATCAAGTGACCCGGGAGCAATATTTTCAGCGATAATACTTATAGAGGATGTGTTTGTACAACCATTATTATCGGTAGTAGTAACTGAATAAGAACCTGCTGAAAGACCTGTTGCAGATACATTGGTTTGCGCAGGATTTGTACTCCATAAATACGAATAAGGTGGGGTTCCACCTGTGGTTGAAACAGTAGCTTGTCCGTCATTATCGTTTGAACAATTTACATTTACAGAATTTGAAATATAGGATATCAGTTCAGGGGGTTCTGTGATTGTTACGGATTGAGAAATTACATTTGAGTTAGCATCAGCAACGGTTACAGTATAAGTGCCTGCAGAAAGCCCTGTTGCAGTTTGTGTTGTTTGAGGAGGAGTGGTATTCCATAAATAACTATATGGTGGATTGCCAAATGATACATTGGCAGTAGATATGCCATTAGTACTGCCAAAACATGAAATATTTGTTCCTGATAAAGACAATGCCAAAGGTAATGCGAGTGTATTCATCCGAATACATAGATCCCATTCTTTGCCAGATACATTATTTCCTATTGAATTCCAAGCAGAGCCATCACTACTTTCCCAACACACACCTGCTTCAATAGTAGGATTGGCGAAACCAGATACAGTGCTTTCCAAAGGAATAGGGAAATCATATCCAGGCGTATTGTATTTAACTTTAATATAAATATCCTCTCCGTTTGCAACGTAAATTGGAGTAGGAAGGTCAAAAGTATAGTATCCGGGATAATCGCATGTTTGATTGGTCAATGAACCAAGCAAATCGGAAAGAACATCACCATTTTTGGTATCATAAATTTCAAAATCAACTGTAGCTCCAGCAGTATTAACGTATGTTGCTAATTTTGTAATATACTGGTTTTCACTATTTATAATAAATTTAACCAAACCATAACCAATATTTGAATTATAGCCATCAAATATTGTCATTCCCAACTTATCGTACATATAAATTATTGCTGCATAACTCGCATAATCATCTGATGTTAGCCAATAAGCATTTTGCGATAGAATTCTTGTATCATTATAGGAAATATAAAAGTATCCGCTTTCACCCCAGGAGGTTCCGTAACTATTTTTTATTATCCATGCTCCGGTTCCTCCGGCAGTAACCTTATTATCATCCCAACCAACAAGTAAAACAGCATGGTTGGTAGCGCCTGCCCCATAATAATAATATGTATAATCAGTTGAGTTATAATATTCGACACTATCACTAATATGCATAATGGTATAAATACCTCCATTATCTAATATTGCCTGTTTTATAATATTAGCATCAGAAGGTAAGAAACGAGCATTAAGAATATAAGTGCTAAGAGTAAGTCCAGTAATGCATGGTGGTGAAGGATTCAACCAATCATATGGGTCAAGCCACTCAGCAACAGGACCATCTCTGCGGCTTAAATATGCTGTGGAGAAATATAAATTTCCCCCGGCGCATGGTCCCAATTCAAAACCATGACACGTTTTTATGTTATTTTCAGAAAGGTCAATTGCACCTGAATAACCTAATTTGAGAAGATGAGATTCAATTGCACCAATTGTAGCAAAAGCCCAACAATCGCCGGGAATACACAATGAACTTTGCTCTTTAACAGGCGTGACAAGACCCTCATTCCTTAAATCATATACTAATGGTAAATCACGTAGCGTCGGATGTTTATGTGCTAAATAATAATCAAAATTTGGTAAAACAGGAACAGGAATCACACCTAAACCATATCCCTCATCTGTAATTGTGTCAAGTGTTCCGGCATTTTTTTGATTAATATATTTGATAAAATCAGGATTTAATGGTGCAACAATAGGTTGTTTTTGAGAATAAGTAAATGAAAAAATAACAATAAAAATTACTGTTAGTAATATATTTTTTTTCATGTTCTAATCCTCCTTGATTTTAATTTATAGATTTTATGTTTAACTTTTTTATTTTTCAGTAATCACCATCATTTTCCCTGTTTCTGCATTATTGCCTGCAATTAGCCTGTAATAATAAATTCCGCTTGGTAAACTGCCTGCATTAAAATTAATTTTATATTCACCTGCCTGCTGCGTTTGGTTTACAAGGCTTTTTATTTCTTTACCTGTAATATCAAATACACTTAGTTTTACATTGCTTTTTTCCGGTAATTGGTAACTGATGGTTGTGGTATGGGCAAAGGGGTTGGGGTAAATCATGACATTATTTTCCCCATTCACTTCTTCAATAATACCGCTTGGAGAAGTATAAAACGTCATATCAGAACCATGTACTGTTCCGTACGCATTTGTGGCATTAACACGGAAATGATATGTAGTATTTGAAGATAGCCCGGTTAACTGATAACTAACGTTCGTATTCGTACTGCCATTTACTGTACCTGGAATAGCGTTTACATTATAACCATAGGAGGTAGTTGTTCCGTAGTCAAAAGTTACAGACGCGGAATAGTTATTTGCGTTAACAATTCCATTTAAAGTTGCAGAGGATGGAGTGACATTTGTTGCTGCTTGAGTAGTAACGGTTGCTGCTCCCAAAATAAAATTTATAATATTTGATGTATCCGAACTGCAACCATTTAGAGATACAATTACAAAATAAGCACCATTTACTGAAGGAGTATAAGTTTGATTGGTAGCCCCGCTAATAATTGTATTGTTTAAATACCATTGATTTCCATTCGCTGCATTTGAATTTAAAATACTACCATTTTGCGTAATTATAGGTTCAGGGGGTGTGGCATTGAATGTAATCATTACGGAGTCATTCGCTGAATAGCCGAAAGAATTTGTAACAGTGACCGAATATAAACCAGTTGCAGTAATATTGCATGTAGCGTTAGTATTTCCTGTATTCCACAAATAAGTACAGCAAGGGGTATATGCATTCAATAAAATTGAATCACCATCACAACTTACTTGATCGGGGCCTAATTCAATAACAGGTATTAAATTATAACAATTGCGGTTATAGGCTATGCATAATTTTTTATCCGAAGTAATATAAGGGTAATCTAAATCTCCATCATTATCTAAATCTGACAAATTATGAATTTCAGAGTTATTATATGCGGACAATCCATTTATTAGGGTGAAATTTGCATTACCATCATTTAAATAAATTTTATAAGGTATTTGATTGTAAAGTTTACGATTTATTATAAAGTCTAAATTAAAATCACCATTAATATCACCAATAGGTCCTCTTTCGGCATCAATAGTATTTGAAATAAATGAAGAATTCGGGAAAGTTAGACTTCCATTACCTGGGAAAAAAAATAAATTTGTAGAATAATAACCATCAGCAGAAAAACCTAAATTAAGTAAATCTAACTTATTGTCATTATTAAAATCTGCTATTGCTGCTATTCTATTATTTGTGATGTTTGAATAAGAATTACACTGATTAAAATTACCATTACCGTCATTACTAAAAATCAAAACATATGGAGTACCACCCCATGCACTGAATGAAGTTGCCACTATATCTAAATCTCCATCATTATCAATATCTCCTAATTTAATTCCGCTACCAGCAGTGCTAATATTAATGGGTATTTGATTAGCAAATGTTCCATCTCCATTATTTTTAAGTATGCTGATTTGATTACTAGACAAGATATTAATATCAGCTATTGCAACAATATCAATATAT